>NZ_JBLRWX010000043.1:0-28870 GCF_047921035.1 Natronococcus sp. | reverse complement strand
CGGTATTTCCAGATCCTCCCCTGTCGCCCGCGATCCGCCACTTCTCAGCGACGAAAAACTGGATGTTGGAAATCACGGAGGAGATAGAACGCAGATCCTCAAGTGGATAAGCTCTTGTTTCGTCAATGGTCGCGCATTCGGCGCGATCATAAATAATACCCAAGCAGAAATGGCCCGCATATGAGCCATACGGAAACTGGATATTCTTAGTGCTTGTTCTGTCTTGGAAATACTTGCCGTGAGATCCGAGAGTGAAGCCATTGCAGAGCCACGGCTTATCGGGTCTGCGGTAGGTCGTCTTAAAATCAATCGCATACTTTACCGATTCATCCGCCTTGAGGACGAACGAGATGTCCGGGTAGTAGTTCTGGTGCTCGGCGAGAACGACTGCGAAGCCGTGCTCCTCGGCAAACGCCGAGGCGTCGTCCCGGCTCGAGAACGGAACGAACTCCTCGCCCATCGCCCCCTCGACCTCGCTGCCGACGACGTATACCAACTCGGTCGCGTCGGCGAAGGCGTCCGCCTCGACGTGTGTCGAGACGTAGGTCGTCCCGTCTCGCTCCTCGAGGCGGTACTCGACGCTCGAGTAGTCGGTGGCGAACGCCTCGCGAAGCTCCTCCCCTCGAGCGACGCGCTCCTCGTGGACGGCGACGAGTTCGGTGAGGCTGTCGAACCGGGCCGGCCCGTCTCGGTCCTCCGGCTCGCTGTAGAAGAGCTGGCCGGCGGGCCCGTAGTGCTCCTCGATCACCATCCCGCAGGCGTCACAGGTCGCCCCCTCGTCGAGGGCGATCGGTTCGGCCGGCTCCTCGGACGCGTCGTCGTCGCTCCCGAGGCAGCCGGCCAGCCCGACGGCCGCGGTCGTTCCCGCCGCGGTGAGGAGCCGGCGGCGCGACCACCGTCGGTCGTGGACGCAGGTGTGGCAAGTGCGGGTCACAGCCGTCGCCTCCGTATCGCCAGCGCCGCGAGTGCGGTCGGCAGGGCGATCCAGACGAGTAACGCGCCGAGGAGCAGCCCCGACGAGAGGCCGGACTCGGCGAGGATCGTCGCGAAGCCGGCGTCGCCGGCGGCCCCCAGCGAGCCGAGGACGAGCGCCCGGAAGATCCCCGTCGGGTTCGCGAGCAACATCGCGGAGACGGCGGTCCCCGAGAGGTCGAACGCCGCGACCAGACCGAGCCCGAGCAGGTCGTGGACGAGGACAAACCACGCCCAGATCAGCAGGGCGATTCCGAGCGCGTGGGTCTTCTCTCGAGCGAGCGTCGAGACGAGGACTCCGATCGCCAGGAAGGCGAGCCCCAGGCCGACGGTCGCAAGCAGGAACGTTACGTAGGCGTCGAACCCGGCGAGGCCGAACTCCCACAGCAGGAACCCGCCGGCGACCCCGAACCCGATGATCGTCGCGCTCGCGAGGACGACCGCCCGTCCGAGAAGCGTGCCGACGACGATCCAGGCACGCTCGACCGGCAGGGCGAACAGCGTCTGGAGCCAGCCGCTCTCCTCGCGGCCGACGACGGCGTCGTAGCCGAACGCGAGCGCGACCAGCGGAACGAGGTAGACCGCGAGCACGGCGAGGCTCGCGACGGTTCGCTCGAACCCCTCGGGGCTGACGCTCGAGCCGCTGAACGTCGTCAGCCCGAGCGCGAACGCGGCGAACACCGCGGTGAGCGCGATCGCCCACCGCCCCCGCACCGCGAGCCGGTATTCGGTTTCGGCGACGACCCGTAGCTGTCGGTGCCAGGCGCCCGACTCGCTCGGTCGTCCGAACTCGGCGTCCGCCACCGTCCCGTAACCGCCGTCGGCTCTCGGGCGCGGCTCGCCGTCCTCGTCCGTCGACTGGCCCGATTTCGACCGTCGCGGATCGGTCATCGTGCGCTCACCTCCGTTCCACCGGCGGCCTCGCCGTCGACAGCCGTCTCGTGCGATCCGCTCTCGGCTCCCGCAAGCGCCTCGTGGAACGCCGCCTCGAGCCCGGGTTCGCGGACCTCGAACCGATCGACGAGGTTAGCTTCGAGCGCCCCCGAGAGTTCGAGGGCGGCCTCGCGGTCGCAGGCGACCGCGATCTCCCCGCCGGAGTCGGTCACCTCGCCGTACCCCCGGACGGTCTCGAGTAGCCGCGCTCGATCCCCGTCGCTCGCGGGCCGAACGGCGACGGTAACTCGCTCGCCGTCCGCCCCCCGAAGTTCGTCGACCGAGCCGACCGCGCGGAGCTGGCCGTCCTCGAGGACGGCGACCGCGTCGCAGAGCCGTTCGACCTCGCTCAGGACGTGCGAGGAGAGCACGACGGTGGCGTCGGTCTCGCGATCGATCCGTTCGATGATTTCGTGGAACGTCGCGACGCCGCGGGGGTCGAGCCCGGCCGTCGGCTCGTCGAGGACGAGGACGGGCGGCTCGGCCAGCAGCGCCGACGCGAGCCCGAGTCGTCGCCCCATCCCGTTGGAGTACCCTTCCACGGCCCGGTCGGCCGCGTCGGCCAGCCCGACCGTCTCGAGGGCGTCGTCGATGCGCGCCTCCCGGGCCGCGATCCCGCGAATGCGGGCGTGGACCGAGAGCACCTCCCGGCCCGTCATCGACGGCGGGAAGCCGGCGTGTTCTGGCAGGAAGGCGACGCGCTCGCGGACGCGGTGGCCCGCTCGTTCGACGTCGAGCCCGCCGACTTCGATCCGCCCGGAGTCGGGGCTGTCGTGGCCGACCAGCAGCTCGAAGAGCGTCGTCTTTCCCGCGCCGTTCGTCCCGAGGACGCCGAACGTCGACCCGGACGGGATCTCGAATGTCGGCCCGTCGAGGGCGACGACGTCGCCGTAGCGTTTGTGGACGTCAGTGATCGTGATTTGCATAGTACTCCCTCCAGTCGTCGTGTGGCGGTTCGGCGAGCGGCCGGTGGTCGACCACGCCGGGCGATTCGATGACGGGGAACGAGCTCTCGGCCATCCGGACCGCGTCGAACGCCGGGCTCTCGGCGAAGACGGCCGCCTGGGGCCGCTCGCGGACGACGTTCTCGACGGCTCCCGCCGGCTGGTGGCGGGTTTCGCCGGTGCCGTCGCCGTCGAGGTCGACCGCCCGGGCGTCGGACCAGTAGTTGCCCCGCTCGGAGTCGTTCCAGGCGATCTGGGCGGTCGTCGGCGCGTACGCCGACTGGCCGTTCGCGACGAAGCTGTTGCCGACGACCAGTTCGTCGGAGCTGCCGGCCGTGAACTGGATCCCGACCTCGTTCTCGAGGACGAGGTTGTCGACGATCTCGTTGCCGTGGGCGTTGTAGACGTAGAACCCGTTCCCGTTGGCGACGACGGCGTTGTCGCGGATCTCGGTGCGGTCGACATCCTTGACGAGGATCCCCTGGCCGCTCGGGCCGTCGTTGTTCACCGCGACGTTGTCGGCGACGGTGAGGTTCTCCGAGACCATGATCGCGAAGCCGACGTCGTTGTCGAAGGCGACGTTGCCCGCGAGGCGGTTGTCGTCGGAGTACATGTAGTGGACGCCGTAGCGCAGCTCCCACATCGCGTTGTCGGCGGCGTCGACGCCGTCGGACCACGAGAAGTAGATCCCGTCCCGGACGGTCGTGATCTCGTTGTCCCGGAGCTCTGCGCCGTCGGCCCGGTCGAGGTGGATCCCGTTGCCCCGCTCGGACTCGGAGACGTCCTCGCGGCCGGCGATCGCCGCGTCCGCGACGGTGACGTCCTCGGCCTCGCCGATCCAGACGCCGTACGTAGTGTCGGTAATCCGAACGTCCTCGAGGGTCGAGTTCGACCCGTTGACGAGGACGCCCGCGTCCTCGTTACCCCGATCGTGACCCGACTCGCGGATCCACAGCTCCTCGAGTGTCACGTTCTCGGCCGCGACGCGAACAACGGTGTCCTCGCCGCCGCCGTCGATCAGCGCTCCCTCGCCCGCGGCCTCGAGCGTGACGCCGTCCGTCTCGATCGTCACGCGCTCCTCGAAGGTCCCCTCGAGGACGACGGTGTCGCCCGGCTCCGCGGCGTCGACGGCAGCCTGGACGGAATCGAACTCGTCGTCGCCGACGGTCGCGACGCCGGGCTCGTCGGGCGGCTCCGCGTCGCGGGGGTCCGAGACGTCGGGCGTCCAGCCCTCGACGGTCGCATCGCGGTCGTCGGAGCCGTCGGTCGCCGCGACGGCGGCCGCTGCCAGCGAGACGACGAGCACCGCGACGGCGACGACGACGAACCACGTTTCGCGGCCGCCCCTCGCGCGGTCAGTCATCGCGGCTCACCTCCGCGTCGGCGTCGTCCGCGGCCGGCCGAGGCGCGTCGCTCCGGTCGCGTCGGTTTCGGATCCACGTCCGGGTCCGCTCGAGGCGGTCCGAGACGATCGCCGGCGCGTCGCCGACGGTCGCCGTCGAGTCCCGGACGGAGTACGCGGCGACCAGCAGCGCGATCGCGACCAGCGCGAGGTAGCCGCCGGGACCAAACCAGGCGAGGCCGCTGATGTTGGCGATCTCGTAGGTGCCGAGCAGTGGCGGCGTGAACCCGTCGATGCCCCGCATCGGCGCGTCGGGATCGAGCGCGTGGCCGGCCTGGTAGAGCCGGTACTGGATCAGCGCGAACATCGCGACGAACACCGCTATCGTTCCGGCGAGCTGGCAGGTCAGCCCGAGCTTCAGCTTCCTGACCGTCGGCGCGAGCGCGACGAAGACGCCGGTCGCGGCGACGGCGACGAACGCGAGCGGGCCGACCGACCACTCGGGTACCTCGATCGCCTTCGGGTGGACGTCGTAGTTGGGATCGAGGTAGACCGGATCCGGGTAGTAGAACCCGACGTACCGGTTGAGTCCCTGCGTCTCTGCGACGTCGCCCTCGAGGCGCGGGTAGGCGTACAGCTCGACGAACAGTCCGTCCGGGTACTGCGGGGCCTCGAGCGTGATCCGCCACATCGGGAGCGCGATCGCGACGAGCAACAGCGCCGCCGCTGCGAGCGGGAGCGCGCGACGGAGTTCGGTCAGTCGGGTGAGTCTGGACATGGGTGGCGGATGTGGGGTGGGGTGGGATGGACGTGGTCAGTCGGCCGGTTCGACCAGCAGCCGCGAGCGCATCTCGAGGTGGAGTGCGCTACAGAAGTACGCACAGTAGATCCAGTAGACGCCGGGCTCGTCGGCCGTGAACGTCACCTCGCGGGTCTCCTGTGGGGCCAGCTTCATGTTGACGTCGTGTTGCGGAATCGCGACCGAGTGGATGATGTCCTCCTCCTGCTCGATGTTGGTCGATCTGATGGTGACCTCGTCGCCCTCCTGGACGGTGATGTCGTCGAAGCCGAAGTGGTTGCGCTGGTTGTACATCTCGATGTGGACTTGATCCCCATCGCGTTCGATGAAGTTCTCCTCGTCGTCGGGCGAGATGAAGTCCAGTTCGAGGTCGTCGGGGTCGTACACGCTGGCGGGGTCGAGCCGGTCGGCTCGGACGATCGAGGCGTCGTGGGGCTCGGGGTAGGCCGGCGTGTCCTTGACCAGCTCCATCCCGGCGTCGTCGTCGCCGATGTAGAACAGCTGGTCGTTCTCGGGGAAGACGGGTCCGACGGGGAGGAACCGATCCTTCGAGAGCTTGTTGAGCACGATCAGCCAGTCGCCCTGGGGGTCGCCGGTGTACGATTCGGCGGCGATCAGGTGACCCGGACTGTAGTGGACGTCGTGTTTCTCGACGACGGGATCCTCGGAGCCCATCTCGGCCTCGACGGCGGCTTCGATGTCCCACTTGACGACCTGGGAGTCGACGAACAGCGTCGTGTAGGCGTGACCGCGGTCGTCGTAGGCGGTGTGCAGCGGCCCGTTGCCGACGTTGACCCGGCCGACGATCGCGTCGTTGGGGTCGTCGACCTCGTCGAGGCGGTCGATCTCGATAATCGTGCAGGTCGGGTCGAGCTTCCCGGAGGCGATCGCGTACTGCCCGTCGGGCGTGACGCTGACGCCGTGGGGGTTCGTCGGCACGTCGATGTACCGGACGAGGGGGTCGTCGCCGTCGTTGAGCGAACTGTCTTCGGTGCCGTCGACGACCGGCACGCCGTTTATTTCCTCGTACTCGCCGGCGTCGACGGCCTCCTCGATCGCCGGAACGTTGAACGCGACGACGTAGTCGGTGTCAGCCGACGTCATCTCCTGTTCGGTGACGCCCTCCTCGCTGTTGTAGCTGGTCGTGAAGAACCACTTCCCCTCCTTGCCGGAGTCGCCGTTATCGAGGTTGCAGTCGACCCGGACGTCCCACTCGTGGTCGAACGGGTCCGGCGACATCGCCGAGAGCGTCGACCCGTACTCGCTCGGATCGTCGAGGTCCCGACCGTCGTTCGGAATCGGGACGCGCAGTTCACCGACGCCGAAGACGTACCGAGTATCGGGCATCAGCGCGCAGGCGCCGTGGGTCCCCTGCTGGTTCGGCAGATCGATGATCGCATCCGTCTCGAAGTACTCGAGATCGACCCGGGCCATTCGGCCGTTGGCCTTGTCGTTGACGAACAGCCATTCGCCGTCGTACTCGTTGTCGGTCTGACTGATGCGGGGGTGGTGCGTGTCGCCCCACGTGTAGCCGCCAGCCTCCTGGAGCATCTCGTGGGTTTCGTCGTCGAACCCGTAGCCGCGCGCGCTCTCGACGTTGAACACGGGGATCCGCATGAGCTGGCGCATCGAGGGAACCCCGTAGACGCGGATGTCGCCGGAGTGGCCCCCCGAGAGGAACGCGTAGTAGTCGTCGTGTTCGCCTGGCGGGACCTCCGTGTCGACGTCGGCCGCCGAGACCTGCTCGTCGTCGCTGAGCAGTCCCGTACAGCCCGCGAGCGACCCCATCATACCGGTGGCGGCGCCCGCGATCATGAAGTCGCGACGCGGGATCCGCGCGAAGAGCGGATCTCTGTCGTCTGTGCTGGTCGGTTCCTCGCGGGCGGTGGGTTCGGGCGTAGGTTGGTTTGTCATCGTCTTGGGGGCTTGCGGTAGCGGTCGGTCACTGCACCTGTACAGGTTCCACTCCGCTAGACACGACGTTATGGCTGTTTCAAATTCCCGTCACTCGGTAATACACGGGAACGGGTTCGGCCGAAAAGACATGTGTACTGGGGCTGTAGTTCCTCAACTGTTTCCGACAGTATCCGTGTCGTATAGGTCAGGCTGCGTAACTAATCGCTCGAACGCTCCGCGAACGACACCGCAGTCACAGCTCCCGTGAACGGCGTCTAACGGATGTGTCGGAAAACAGGGAGCTTCCTGACGGAAGAAAACTAGCTCTCCCCGAAGCGAGTAGCCACTCAAGGGGAAATTATACGGTAATCGTCCTCGCAGTTCGTACCGGGATCATGGTTTCACCAGGGGAGCTTCGACTGATCGATACGTTACTCGAGGACGGCGCCTTCGAGCCCGACATCTCCGACGACGGCTCGGTGAGCTACTCGGCCGTCGCCGAACTGCTCGACGGGACCGACGACGACCCGGCCGCCGTACTCGAGCGGTTCGCCGCTCGAGGCGTGCTGGCCGACGAGTTCGTCTCGAAGGTGTACGTCTGTCCCGAGTGTGCGACCGAGGGGCTGCAGTACACCACCGTCTGTCCGGCCTGCGGGGATCCGCGGGCCGTCGAGGCGACCGTCCTCGAGCACGTCTGTGGCTACACCGGTCCCGAATCGGAGTTCGAGTCCGAGACCGGCTACCGCTGTCCGGAGTGCGAACAGGACCTCGAGTCCGTCGACATCGAGAAGCGACTCCAGTACAGCTGTCGGGAGTGTTCCGAGTCCTTCGACGTCCCGGAGGACCGGCTCCGGTGTCGGGAGTGTTCGTCGATGTTCCCCCCGCTCGAGACGATCGAACGGGTGCTCTATCGGTACACGCTCACCCCCGAAGGAGAACAGTGGCTCGATCGCCAGCAGGCGGCCCGACAGACGGCCGCGGAGGTGCTCGAGGAGCGCCGTTTCGAGACCGAGATCGACGCCACGGTCGACGACGAGACGTCCCGGCGGGTTCACGTCCTCGCCGAGGACCGGCTGATGGGCGACCGACGGATCGTGAGCATCCACGAGACGCCCGACACCGAAACCGTCGACGAGTTCCGCGCGTTCGCGGAGTCGATCGATGCGTACCCGGTCGTCGTGACGACCTCGGGAACCGTCGAGGCCGACGTCGCGAGGCGGGCGGAGACCTCGGAGCTGACGGTGCTGACGTTCGACGGGAGCGGCGAGGGGACGCTCGAACCGGAGTACGAGACGACCGAGAGCGTCGGCGCCCACCGTCCCGGACTGTTCGAACGGCTCACCGCCGCGCTCGATGTCCCCGGCCGAAACGGCCGCCAGTGAGGACGCTTTGGCTCGCACCCGCCGCGGAGCGGCGATAGCGTCGGCTGCGGGACGACCCACCGCCTGTCACTCCGCACGCTCGAGGCGCCGGCTCGAGCGAACAGGCGCTTTCCGTATCCGTCACTTCCCACCCTCTGTAGTACTGATAGATATCTTATGCTATGGTGGAAGCGACCACACCCCGTACACCGATTTTCAGATAGTCTGTGGACTGAAACGAACGGCACAGATTTATACTCGTGGCTCCCCAGAGTATCGACTAGTTGCTCGAGGGATGTCGGGAGAGAATCCCGGCCCGCTGCGCCAACAGCGGACCTCGTGTCCTCCGGGATCGCAGAGAACATGAACACGAATACGGGAGCCAGTAATAAACGTACCGCCGGTACCGACGCCGCTCGAGACGTCGCGCTGATCGACGAGCGGACGATTCGCCGGCTCAAGGACAGCGACACCGATCGGTCGGGGTGTCGGTTCGCCGCGGTCGCGCGCTCGCTCGAGGAGATTTCGGTGCCGAACACGCGGTTCGACCTCCCGGCGACCCGCATCGCCTACGTCGACGAGAGCGGCCGGTACGGGATCGAACGGGAGTTCTTCGGCCACCGCGAGGACTGGCAGGGGATTCCGCGAACGGTCGTCGTTCCGGCGGACAGCTACGACGTCGTCCGCGAGCTACCCCGTAGTCACCGCGACCGATACCGACCGATTCTCGATGCGTACGAGCGCGTCCTCGGGGAAGAGCGGTAGCTGCGGGAGATCGTGAACCGACAAGATCCATTCGACGCTTTTCGACGCCCTCGAAACGGCTACGCCAGCTTCTCTGCGAACCACTCCGCTGCCGCATCGGCGACGGCCTCGAGCGCCCCCGGCTCCTCGAAGAGGTGCGAGGCACCGTCGACGACTTCGAGCGATTTCTCACAGGACAGGCGCTCGGAGGCCGCCTCGTTCCACTCGAGAACCGGATGGTCGTCGCCGCCGACGAGAAACAGCGTCGCGGCCGCCACCCGCTCGAGGCTGTCCTCGGCCATCACGACCCGTTCGCCGCCCAGGATCTTGATTCTGGAGGGGGCGCCGATCGTCCGGCCCGTCGCGACGACGACGTTTCGCTCCGGCGAGCGCCCGAAACGGAACCGCTCACTCCTCGAGCGAATCGCCGAGTCGACCGCCGTACCTGCTTGCGACGTCGATCCGGAACTCGGCGAGCACGTCGCGACCGAGCAAGATCGGGTGGGGGTCTCCGGCCCGGTCTTCGACGATCGCGTCGACGGTTCGTTCGGTTCCGCCGACGCTGACGACCACGTCGACGACGGGCCGCCGACGGCGGTCGTCCCCGCCCGAATCGGTGGTTCCGACCTGGATCGGGCCGGCGCCGATCGCGGCCGCGAGCTGCAGATCGATCCGCGTCCGCGCGTTGATCGGCTCGGCCCGGCCCACGACCGACTTCGTGTCGGTCGTTCCGCTGACGACGACGCGCTCGGTGAGCCCGACGACCGGTGCGTCGCTGCCGATCGGTTCGACCTCGCTCGGAACACACGACGGGACCGAGTCGTCGAGCGTCGCCCGCAACCGCTCGAGCAGGTCGTCGTCGACCGAGCCGCCCGCGCGTTCGATCGCGACCGCCGCAATGACGGGGGCCGGACTCCGCCCCGTCGCCCGGAACAGTCCCCTGAACCCGGCCGTCGGGTTCACCTCGAGAACGCACCAGCTGTCATCGCCCTCGATGAGATCCACGCCCGCACAGTCCAGTCCGACTGCCGACGTCGCGGCCGTCGCGATCCGCGGGACGGCGCCGGGCAGCGCGTCGGTCGCATCCTCGACGGCCCCGCCGCGTGCGACGTTCGTTCGCCACTCGTCCTCGTCGGCGTAGCGATACATCGCGCCGACGACGCTCCCGTCGACCACGTACACGCGGAGATCCCGCGTTCCCTCGCGGTCAGCGTTGACGAGTTCCTGCAGGAACGCGCGGCGCGTGCCGACGGTTCCGGTGAGCAGGTCGTTCCGGTGGACCTTCCAGGCGCCGCCGCCGTGCGTGCCGACGATCGTCTTGTAGACGAACTCCTCGCCGAACACCGGGCTGATCCGTCCGACCGTCGTCGTCCCCATCCCCAGTGCCGTCTCCGGGATCGGCACGCCCGCCTCGACCATCGCCGCGGCGGCGGCGATCTTGTGGGAGGCGAGGGCGGCGGCGTCGGGATCGTTCACCATCGGTCGGAAGCGGGCGATCGCGTTCGCGATCCCGACGGCCTCGACGGGCTGGGTCGCCGTCGACAGCAGCAGGCGGTTGATCACCACGTCCACGTCGGGCTCGAGGACGAACTCGCCGTCCGTGAACCGAAGGAGGACGTTGTTCTCGCGGAGCCAGACGGGTTCGTGGCCGAGCTCCTCGACGGCGTTGCAGATCGCCTTCGACTCCTTGCTGTCGTGGAAGCTCAGGACGCCGACCCGGACCGAATGTTCGACCATGTGCGGTTCTACGGCGTACGCACCGGTAAAGCCGTAGCCCGAACGGCGACTCGAGCGAGTGTTCGCGCTCGAGCCGACGCTCGGCCGCCTCGTTCGCGTCGCTGTGAACGTCCCGTCTCCCTGTACGGAGTACTTTCTACGTCCGGAGCCTGTATGCCGGTATGCAAGGACTGCGCTGGCTCCAGATGAGCGCCGACGAGATGAGCGAGTTCCTCGGTCGAGGCGGGATCGGCGTCATCTCCTTCGCGGCGGGAACGGACGACGCCCCGGTCTCGATACCCGTCTCCTACGGGTACAACGCCGACGAGGGGACGTTCTACTACCGGCTCTCGGTTCCGGAGGGCGGCAGAAAGGAGGCGCTCGTCGACCAGGCGGTGTCGTTCGTCGTGCACCGAGAGACGGACGACGGCTGGCAAAGCGTCGTCGCCGGCGGCGACCTCGAGGAGATCACCGACGCCCCGTTCGAATCCGATGCACTCCACGGGATGTGGGCCATCGAGATCCCGATCGTCGACATCTTCGAGCGACCGCCCAAGGAGGTGCAGTTTCGGTTCTTCCGTCTCGAGCCCGAGACGATGACGGGACGAAAGGAGGTCCGGACCGACGACTGATACGGTTTACTGTAAGTCATTACCGGCGCAACCGCGACCCGTGCGGCGGTTGCGCCGGTAAATCGTTACAGCAATCCGTATGAGAGTCACACGCCGAAGTACGTCGGTCGTCGGATGCGTCGGTCGCCGAATCGAGTCGGCCGTCCTGCCGAGCGGAACGACTCCCTCCTGCGGCCGGGTACCGTCACTCGAGTCGGGCGTCGGTGATCCGCAGCCGACCCCACTCACCGTCCCACTCGCGCTCGAACTCGAGCACGATGGAGCGCGTCATATGCGGCCCGTCGGTGACGACAGTCTCGAACTCCCCGTCCTCGCCAAGGAGGTGAGTCCCGTGCTCGCGACGGAGCGCCTCCAGATCGGCCAGGGCTGCCCGATCCAGCCGTCGTCCGAGCCAGTCCTCGTCGAACCCGGGAGCGGACACCTCGACGATGAGGATCTCGAGGCCGCCGTCGATCATCTCCGTCGCGAGTTCGAGCGGCTCCGCTCGCCACAGCGGCGCGAGGAACTCGCAGTCGAGACCCTCACACATCGATCGCAAGCGGTCGGCCTGGAACTCGCTTTCGACGACGCCGGCGACGACTCCCTCGAGCCCGCCGTCGAACTCGTCGTCGAGGCGCTCGAGTGCGACCTCCAGCGGCTCGAGTGCGCCCTCCCTGACTCCCCCTCCCTCCGCCGCCGATCGCCCGGCCGGTCGCAGGTCGGGCGGTTCGATATCGGCCGAGGGGAGCCCCGCGTCGACCGTCGGGATACCGATACTCTCAGCAGCCAGCCGTGCGACCGACGTCGCCGGAGCGTGGTACGCGTGACTCCCCTCCGGGGGGCGAACGACGACGAGCCGGCGAACGTCGCGGCCCGCCTCCAGCGCCCGGTGTAGCGCCCACGAGGAATCCTTGCCGCCGGAAAACAGCGCGACCCAGCCGCCGTCCGATGGGACCATACGGGTTCCTTCGTCGCCGCCGAACAAATACGCGATGAGCGCGACCGCTCGCGGCGGCAGGACTATCACGGAATCGGTCGTGGGGTCGGCCATGCAGCTCGACGTTCGAACGAACGAGCGGGTCGATACCGTCGACGTCACCGCCGACGTCGCCGACGCGATCCCAGCGGCGCTCGAGGACGGGCTCTGCACTGCGTACGTGCCGCACACGACGGCTGGCGTGATCGTCAACGAACGCGAGGACCGGCTTCTCTCGGACCTCGAGGACGCGCTCGAGCGCCTCGTCCGCGCGGCTCAGTACGGCGGGCGCTGCGCTCGGACGACCTCCGCGAGTTCCCCGTGTTCGTCGGCGAGCAGTTCGTTCAGGTCGTCGACGGTGATGATTCCGTTTAGCTCGCCGTTCGCGTCCGTCACGGGGAGCCGGCGGACGCCGCGTTCGCTCATCAGCTCCGTGGCCCGGTAGAACCCGGCGGCGTGATCGATCGTCTGCAGGTCGTCCGACATCACGTCCTCCGCGCTGAGGTCGCCGGGATCGGCCCGTTCGGCGAGGGCGTGGATCGTCAGATCGCGGTCCGTGACGATCCCGACGGGTTCGTCGCCGTCGACGATAACGACGCTTCCGACATCTTCGTCGCGCATCGTCGCCGCGAGTTCGTGAATCGGTTCGTCAGTCGTGGCCGTGACGACGTCGCTTCGTGCGAGGTTCTCGACTGGCATCGTTCCACCGCTCGTCGCTTCCAGAACGAGCCACATAGTTGCTTGAGGGTGTGTTCGTGACTCTGTGTTCTCCCTGACTTTCCCCGTCCGACGAGGACGGTGTTGCGAGCAGGGCCGCCTTCCGCGTCGATCCGACAGTATCGCGTACTGCGGCTCGAACCGCCGTCGGCCCGTGTCGTGAAAGCTTCATCCGTCCGCTCGAGGAGAGGGAAGCTATGAACGCGGAGCGACTCAAACGACTCCTCGAGTTCTTCGTCATCGGTATCGTCTTCGGCGTTACCCGATCGATGGTGAATTACGCAGGTACGTATGTAACCACTGTCGGTAATTTCACGGCGACGGGACCGTAGCTGCGGGTAATCGGACGAATGGCCGAACGCCCGCACTCGAACGCCGAAGTGCGTTCCCGACTACCGCTCACCTCGAGAACGGCCCGCTATCGATGTTACCACGCCGTGGGAACTCCTGAGGGGTACTTTACGTTCCTCGTACCATGCTAGAGCCAACTGATCATGAGCGAGTGTCCGATCCTCGACGAGAACGGGATCGTATACCGGACCTGCGAGACGGACGACGTCCTTCGCGCCCTCGCCAGCACACGTCGTCGGGAGATCGTCTCGGTGCTGGAAGCGTTCGACGAGAACTGGATCACGGTCGACGAACTGGCCCGGGCCGTCTCCGCAGCGGGCGACGAAACGGGCGACGACGAGTGGATCGGGGAACTGCACCACGTCCACCTGCCGATGCTCCGAGACGTCGGTCTCGTCGACTACGACCGGCACGGGGAGACAGTTCGGTACTACCGCTGTGACCTCGTCTCGAGCGTTCTCGAGGCGGTCGATGCGGAGGTCCCGTCGACTCGGTAGCGACCGACGTCCCGCCGGCGGTCGGATACGTGTACTCCGTAGTCGATCCTCATCGGACGAGGACCGTAGGTGGGTTTTTCGTTGCCAGTCCGCGACTAGTCGTACATGTCAGTCGACGAACTACGGGAGTACGGGCTGGTGGAGATGAACGACAGCGAGGTTCGAAACTTCCTCTCGACCCAGAAGACGGGCGTTCTCGGGCTCCCCGACGAGGGAGCACCCTACCTCATCCCGCTGTCGTTCGGCTACGACGGCGACTCCCGGCTGTACTTCACGTACCTCCTCGGCTCGAGCAGCCGGAAGGAGGCGCTAACCGAGCGAGCCGAGGGCGCGAGCTTTCTCGCGTTCTCGGTCGACACGGCGTACAACTGGGAGAGCGTCCTCCTGTCGGGGCGGATCTCCGCCGTCTCGGAGTCGTCGTGGGACGAACTCGAGGAGGTGCTGGCCGACGTGTGGCGGCCGAGCCTCCTCGAGTCGGCGTCGCACTCCGGTGAGGTGGCCGTCTACGAGTTCCGGATCGAGGAGCAGACGGGAATCAAACACCAGGGGCTTCCGCCCGCCTTCGAGCAGGCGGACGAGTAGCGATCGACGTTCGGGCTTCCGGCCCGATGCGGTACTCGCCCGACGAACGTCGACGGCCGCCGAAGGCGGGACGAGTCGAACCTGTCAGCGCTCTCGGTGTTATCTATTTGGACCCCTTCGGTGTGGAGTCCGGCGCCAATGTACGACACGATTCTCGTCCCGACCGACGGAAGCGAGCCGGCCGATCGGGCGGTAGACCACGCGCTGACGCTCGCGGATCGATACGGCGCGGACATCCACGCCCTGTACTGCGTCGAGACCCACCGCTACGGCGAACCCGCGCTGAGCAGCACCGAACTCGTCCTCGACGACCTCGAGGACCGCGGCGCCGCGATGCTCGAGGCGGTCGGGGATCGGGCGGCGGACGCCGGTATCGAGTGTCGGCCGACCGTCTGTCACGGCCGCCCCTGGGAGGAAGTTCGCGAGAAGGCGGCGGAACTCGACGCCGACCTGATCGTGATCGGCTACCAGGGGCAGAGTCACACGCGAACGGACCGAATTGGGAGCGTCGCCGAGCGGATCGTTCGGACCGCCGATCGGCCGGTACTGACGGTTTGACCCCGTCCAGTCTCCGAGCGGACGGCGAACTGCACCGGGCGCGGCTCGCTCGCCCCCGCAACTGATACCCACGCGGTCGTCGTACCAAGACCGACGAGATGCACGCTCCATCGCTCCCGGATCGGTCGATCGAGGCGTACGCCACCGTCACCGACGGCGATCGCCTCGAGCGACTTCAGTCGCTCGCCGAGACGCTGGACGGCGTCAGGGTGCTCCACGTCAACTCGACGGCGACCGGGGGCGGCGTCGCGGAGCTCCTCCGGTCGATCGTCCCGGTGTGTGTCGACCTCGGCGTCGACACCGACTGGCTCGTCGTGGACGCCGACGACGAGTTCTTCGAGGTGACGAAGGCGATCCACAACGGGCTCCAGGGGAGCGGCGCCGAGCTAACCGAGGCGATGAAGGCGACGTACCGGGACGTAACCGAGCGAAACGCGACCGAGATCGAGGACGAGTACGACGTCGTCGTGCTCCACGACCCCCAGCCCCTCGGCACGATCGATCGCCTCGAGAACGCGATGCCGAACGCGACGTTCGTCTGGCGCTGCCACATCGATCTCACCGCTCCCGCCGCGGAGCACCTCGCGTTCGTCTCCGAGTACGCAAAGCGGGTCGACCGCGCGGTCTTCAGTCGGGCGGCGTACCGCGGCGAGATCGACGTCCCGTCGGCGAGCGTCGTCCACCCCTCGATCGATCCGCTCGCCGAGAAGAACCGGTCGCTCGACGAGGGAACGGTGGCCGCCGAACGCGACCGGCTCGATCCCCTCTCGTTCGACGCTCCGGTCGTCGCGCAGGTCTCCCGGTTCGACCCCTGGAAGGATCAGTTCGGGACGCTCGAGGCGTACCGTCGGGCCCGCGAGGCGGTGCCGGACCTCCAGCTGGCGCTCGCCGGCGGAATGGCCGGCGACGATCCGGAGGGGATGGAGCTGTACGAACGGGTCGCCAGGGAAGCGGTCGGCGACCCGAACGTCCACGTGCTGACCGACCTTCCGGACGCGACGGTGAACGTCCTGCAGCGGGAGTCCGATGTCGTCGTCCAGAAGTCGCTCCGCGAGGGGTTCGGCCTCGTGGTCTCGGAGGCGCTCTGGAAACGCACGCCCGTCGTCGGCTCGGACGTCGGCGGCATCCCGCTACAGGTCGAGGACGGCGAGAACGGCTACCTCGTCGCACCGAACGACGTTTCGGGCGCCTCCGACGGCGTGGTCGCGCTCATCGAGGACGAGCGCCTGCGGACGACCTTCGGTGCGAACGGCCGGGAGCACGTTCGCGAGCGGTTCCTGCTTCCCCGACAGCTCGCGGACCTCCTCGAGGTCTTCGTCGAGGCGCTCGAACTCGACGGTTGACCGCTTCGAGCCGAGTCGCCGTCGATCGGACGGCGCACAGGGAGTCTCGCGTCGCCGGGACGGAGCCGCGCGACGACCGACACGACCCTACACAGTTATTCGACGAGACGGTGAAGCACGGTACCGAATGAGCCGACCTATCGATTCGATACTGATCCCGACCGACGGCAGCGAGGGGGCACTCGTCGGCGCGAAGTGGGGGATCGCGCTCGCCTCCCGAACCGGGGCGGACGTCCACGTCCTCTCGGTCGTCGAAGCCCGGGACGATCCGATGGCGTTCGACGACGAGACGCTCCCGCGGCTCGAGGCGAGCGCAGCGGACGCGGTCGAGGCGGTCGTCGAACTGGCGCGGGAGGCCAACGAGGAACTCGACGTCACGACGACGGTCGGGCGGGGCACGCCGTTCCAGTCGATCAGGGAGTACGCCACCCGACGGGAAATCGACGTCGTCGCCCTGGGAACGAAGGGACGAACGGGTCTCGACAGGTTCCTCCTCGGCAGCGTCACCGAGAACGTCCTCCGGACGGCTCGAACGCCCGTGCTCGCGGTCCCGCCGGCCGCCGACGTGGCCGCGGTCGACGACGTCGCGTTCGACCGGCTCCTGTTGCCGACGGACGGGAGCGACGGGGCGGCGATCGCAGCGGACTGGGGAATCGCGCTGGCGGCTCGGCTGGACGCGATGGTCCACGCGCTGTACTCGACCGATACGAGTCCGTTCTCCGGAGCCCGGGAGCCGGGTGACCTCCTCGAGGCGCTCGAGCGACGAGGGAAGGAGGCGGTCGAAGCGGTCCGGGAGCGTGCCGGGGACGCCGGGGTCGACGTCTCCGGCTCTATCGCAACCGGCTCGGCGGCGGACGTGATCATCACGTACGCGGCCGACCACGGCGTCGACCTGATCGTCATGGGTACCCACGGACGGACCGGAATCGGGCAGTGGTTTCTGGGAAGCGTCACCGAGAACGTCGTTCGGGGGGCCGACGAGCCGGTGTTCTGCGTCCCGGTCAGTGCCCCGTCGCCCTAACGTCGCTCCCGTCGACGAGCGAGTTCGCGCCCCCTTCACCGGTGAGGGGGCTCCCTCATCGGTGTCGGTCGTCGGAATCCGAGCGATCGAGCGATCAGTACCGCCCGAAGTACCGATCCTGCACCTTGACGAAGATCGCCATCAGCAGCGCGAAGACGGCCGCTGCGACCGCGATCTGGGCCCAGTGAACGAGCGCGAGCGGTTCGACGTCGAACAGGAGCTGTCCGGTCGGCGTGTAGAGCACGAGCAGCTGCAGCGCCATCGCGACGCCGACGGCGGCCACGAGCCACCGGTTCGAGCCGATTCCGAGACCGTACCGGAACCGGATCGCCTGGATGCGAACGATCTCGAAGACGACGAAGCCGGTGAACACCATCGTCTGGGCGAGTTCGCGACCGACGTCGTAGCCGGGGCTCCAGCCCAGCAGCGTCCCGGTAACGTCGTACCCCGGGATCAGCTCGCCGTAGAAGTTCAGCGTGAACAGCGGGAGCAGACAGACCGTCATGAAGAGCGCGATGCCGACGATCGAGGTCACGATCCGGTCCGTGATGACGCCCTCGTCCGGCGGTCGCGGCTCCCGCTCCATGATGTCGTCGGCCGCCGGATCGACGCCCATCGTCAGTGCGGGAATGCCGTCGGTGACGACGTTGATCCAGAGCACCTGGATCGGGGTGATGACGAGCCCGAGCCCCGCCAGCGTTCCCGTGAAGATCATCGTCACCTCGCCGCCGTTGCCGGAGAGCAGGTAGTTGACGAACTTGCGGACGTTGTCGAAGATGCGTCGCCCGCCCCGTACCGCGTCGCGGATCGTCGCGAAGTTGTCGTCCAGCAGGACGATGTCCGAGGCCTGTTCGGTCACGTCGGTCCCGCGGATCCCCATGGCGACGCCGACGTCGGCGTTCTTGACCGCGGGCGCGTCGTTGACGCCGTCGCCGGTCATCGCCACCGTGTGTCCCTTCGCCTGCAGCGTCTGGAGAATTCGGGTCTTGTGGTCGGGGGACGTGCGCGCGAAGATGTCGACGTCCTCGACGACCGCGGCGAGCTCCTCGTCGCTCATCCCCTCGAGTTCGGGCCCCGTGATCACCCGCGCGGATCGCAGCCCGACCTCCTCGCCGACCGCCCGCGCGGTGACGGCGTTGTCGCCGGTGATCATGACGACGTCGATGCCGGCGTCGAGACAGCCCGCGAGCGCGCCCGGCACTTCGGGACGGGGCGGGTCGAGCATCCCCTGCAGGCCCAGAAAGACCATCTCCCGCTCGAGGTCCTCGTCCGGATCCTCGGCCTGGGCGTCGGGGACCGCCGGTCGGTAGGCAAAGCCCATCACCCGCAACGCGTCCTCGCCGAACGATTCGATCTGTGCCTCGAGTTCCCGCCGGCGTTCGTCGGTCAGTTCGACGACCTCGCCGTCGACGAGTTCGCGGTTACAGCGCTCGAGGACGGTCTCGGGTGCGCCTTTCATGTAGGCGACCGTTCCGCCGTCGGGCGTTCCGTGAACCGTCGTCATCCGCTTTCGCGCGGAGGTGAAGTCGACTTCGCCGAGCCGGGGGTACGCCTCGTCGAGTTCGTCGTGGTCGAATCCGGCCTTCCGTGCGGCGACGAACAGCGCGATCTCGGTGGGATCGCCGAGGTAGGTTCGTTCTACGTCCCCGTCGCCGGAGCCGGCGGTCGCGTCAGCCTCGTCGTCGTCCCGTTCGCGGGTTCCGACGTCGACGTTGTTACACAGCATGCCACAGCGCAACACCTCGGCCACGCGGTCCTCGTCGACGGGATCGCCGTCCCGGCGGAACTCGCCGTCGGTGCCGTAGCCGGTCCCGGTCACCTCGTAGGTTTCGCGGTTGGCGACGATCCGCTGGACGGTCATCTCCTCCTCGGTGAGGGTTCCGGTCTTGTCCGTACAGATCACGTCGACCGAGCCGAGCGCCTCGACGATCGGGAGTCGGCGAACGAGGGCGTTCTGCTCGGCCATCCGCCGGGCCCCGAGCGCCAGCGAGAGGGTGACGACCGCGGGCAGCCCCTCCGGCACCGCTGAAACCGCGATCCCGACCGCCGTCAGGAACACCTGTAGCGGCGCCGTGTCGCCGACGACGAGTTCGGTGATCGCGATGATCGAGACGATTCCGACGACGCCGGCCGCGATGAGCTTGCCGAGTCGATCCATCTCGGCCTGGAACGGCGTGTCGCGATCCTCGGCCTCCTCGAGCGCGGTCGCGATCTGCCCGATCTCGGATTTAGGACCGGTCTCGACGACGACGGCGGTCCCGGAGCCCCGCTGGACGACGGTATCCTTGTAGAGGAGGTTCTCGCGCTCGGCCAGCGAGGTGTTCGGGGCGACCTCGCCGACCGCTTTCGAGACGCCGACGCTCTCCCCCGTCAGCGCCCCCTCGTCGACGCGCAGGTTGGACTCCTCGACGAGCCGGGCGTCCGCGGGGACGATGTCGCCCGACTCGACGAAGATCACGTCGCCGGGGACGAGCGTCGTCGCATCGATCTCCCGCTTCTCGCCGCCGCGTCTGACCAGCGCGTACGTCGTCGACAGCTCCTCGAGCGCCCGGATGCTCTGCTCGGCCCGGTAATCCTGGATGAAGCCGAAGAACGTGATGAAGACGACGATGCCCGCGATGACGCCGGCGTCGATCAGGTGGCCGACGCCGGCCATCACGACCGCGGCGACGAGCAACACCCAGATCAGCGCCGAGGTGTACTGCTCGAGCAGGATCCGAAGCGGCGAGGTTTCGTCCCCCGCTTCGATCTCGTTCGGGCCCTCGCGCTCGAGGCGGGCCCGCGCCTCCTCGGGCGTCAACCCCCGCCCGTCCGTCTCGAGCGTCTCGTAGACGTCCTCGAGCGGGCGGGAGTGCCAGTCGAGATCCCGCTCGGATTCGGCTCGCTCGTATTGCGCTGAACGTGACACGCGTAGAGAGTCGCTGGCGACGGGTTAGTATTCGACCTCGATACTCACGAGGTGGGAAGACCGCCATCTCGAGGGCCGTCCGGAGGGCCTCGGAGTCAAGCCCCGAGGTATAGGGTCGTTTGAAACGGTCCCCCAACTCAGCTCGCGAACCGCCCGCCCAGGAGGTAGAGGTAGCCGACCGCACCGACGAGCGAGAACCCGATTCCGACGGTTCTGACGGCTCCGAGCTGGCCGCCGACACCGACTCCCTGAACCGCGACGCCGACGGCCAGCAGGCCGATCGTCGCCGCGACGCCCCGCTCGGTCGCACCGGGAACCTGCGCCCCGGTGACGGGGAAGAACTGGAAGACGTATCCGACGATCGTCAGCGGAAAGAACCCCCCGAGGACGAGCGTCCAGTGCAGCGTCGTCGCGGTCGCGATCCCCGCGTTCTCGCCGACGACGACCGTCAGCGCTGTTGCGACGGCGAGGACGCCGGCGAGCGCGCCACAGCCGATCCCGGAGAGTTCGAGGCGGGACCGATCCGTTTCGATCGCGACGAAACCCACGGCGAGGAGATAACAGGTCATCGCGAGGGCCGCGAACGCGGCACCGGGAAGAAACCACGGCTCTCCTCGGCGAAAGGTCCCGAGCAGCGCGGGCGCGAACGCTCCGAACAGCAGGGTCGGGTAGACGAGCGACCGCGGCGGGGTGACGTGATAAAAGCCGACCAGCAGCCGCGCGCCGAGCGCGTAGACGAGCAACGCGCCGAACCCGATGGCGTAGTAGTGGCTCACTTGGGCCAGGGTCGGCGTCCAGCCGCCGAGGACGGGGGTCGCCGCGAGCAGCCCGACGGTTCCGACGAGCAGGTAGCCCAGCGCGACGGGGATCACGACCGTCCCGAGCTTGCTCGAACGCTGGGACCGGTCGCCGAGCCGGAGGACGCCGGTGGGATCCGCCAGCACGACAGGGCCGACCGTCGCGAGCAGCGAGCCGACGAACGTCGCGACTCCGAGCGCCCAGAGCACCGCCCCGACGGTAAACAGCGTTCCGACTCCCTCGCGGATCCAGCCGCCGCCGAGCAGCGAGATCCCGAGGACGGCGAGGACGAAGTGAACGCCGGCGAGGCGCCGATCGACGAGCGTGCGTCCGGCGTAGGCCGGCAGGAGGAGATACCCCATCCCGAAGATCGTCGAACAGACGAACCCGTACAGGCCGAGCAACACGGCGAGTCGTCGGCCGCCGTCGACCAGGAGGGCGAGAAGGAATGCAACGAGTGCGAGCCCCCCGGCCAGGAGAAACCGCCGTGTCCAGCGTCGAAGCCCGGCAGCGCGTCGTTCCATCTCGTTACGGGTCGGTTTCCGGGACTCGATCAAGAAGCTTGTCCGGAACATCTCCGAGTTCCCGCGCGGCTGGAACGCGGGCGACGTTCTTGGGCGCTCCCGCCCAACCGTCGCGTATGACCAGCGCCCACGACCGCGCCGACGAGAACGCCGAACCCGTCTCCGACGACATCCACGAGAACTCCTGGTCGGCCAACCTCGAGCACCCCGAACACGCCGCCGATCGCGACCTGCTCGTCGAGGAGGCGATCGCGGCCGTCGAACGGACGGCGCCCGGCTACCACGTCAACGTCGTCACCCACGAGGCCCACGGCCATCCGGCCGACTACCTCTACGACGAACTCGAGGCGGCCTTCGATGACCTCGAGTACGAGCACGTCGACCAGTGTGGCTGTGGCGGTCACGTGGTCCGCGTATGGGTGTAGCCGGGACCGCGCGGGACCGCGGACGGCGGGGTCGACCCGCTGCGCCGATCACGATCTCGTTTTCGGGACGTTCTCGTTCGCGTCGACGCCGTGCCGACCTCGAGCGACCGGGTCCGAAAAAAAACGGATTCGCGGACGGTTAGCCCGTCGTGCGGTGCTCGCGCCGTGCGGCGAGGAGGTGTCTGACCGCGCCGACGGTAAAGGCCAGGGCGCCCAGAATCATCGGCGTGTCGCCGAGGGTTCGGGCCCACAGTAGCGTCTGGACGCGGTCCTGCTCGTAGAACTCGAGGCTCCGCGCGGCGGCGTAGCCGTCCTGGTAGGACGTCTGGAGCTGCAGGAAGCCAAGCGGTAGCAGCGACGCGAGGGTCATCACCGCCAGTCCGACGTTCGTCAGCCAGAACGCCCCGCGGAACCAGCCGGGCTCCCATGCCGCCTCGGGAGTGACGACCCGGAGGACGTAGGTGCCCAGTCCGAGCGCGAGCAGGCCGAACGCGCCGAAGGTGGCCGCGTGGCCGTGGGCGACGGTCAGGTAGGTGCCGTGCTCGTAGTAGTTGATCACCGGGAGGTTGATGAAAAAGCCCAGCACCCCGCCGCCGACAAAGTTCCAGACGCTCGAGCCGACGATAAACAGCAGCGGTAGCGTGTAGGGGAACGACTCGCCCTGGGCTTTCAGCGCGCTGTACTCGCCGAAGCTCTGGTAGAGGATAAAGAGGAGCGGAACGAACTCGAGCGTCGAGAACGTCGTCCCGATCGGCACCCAGATGTCGGGGAGGCCGACCCACCAGTAGTGGTGGGAGACGCCGACGATCCCCGCACCCATGATCGCGAACACCTCGAAGAGGATCGCCTTCTCGGCGTCGCCCTTCTCCAGGAGTTCCATCGAGACCAGCGCGACCGAGACGACGGCCGTGACGAAGAACTCGAAGACGCCCTCGACCCACATGTGGACGACCCACCACCGCCAGAACTCCGTGACGGCGATGTTGGTATCGGGGGTGTAGAGCATGCTCGCGGCGAACATCAGCGCGATCGAGCCGCCCGCGTAGGTCATGAAGTGGCCGAGCCCGGTCGGGGGTTCGTCCATCCGGCGGACGCTTCGTAACACGAGGCCCGTCCAGCCGACGAAGCCGACGAGCAACAGCACCTTCCAGATCCGGCCGACCTCGAGGTACTCCAGGCCCTCGGAGCCGAGCAACCACCAGAGTTCGCTCTCGTCGGGCGAGGCGAACGCGCCCTGCGAACTGAGCCAGACGCCCGCGAACGCGCCGACGGTCGTCGCGACGAGGACGCCGAGCAACCCAGTCGCGGCCGCGGCCTGCAGGGGCGGATCGCCGTCGGCGAACAGCCCGGGGAGGAAGAGCCCGCCCGCGAGCCACAGCGCCGTGATCCAGAGGATCGCGAGGTTGATGTGCCAGGTGCGACCGACCGAGAACGGCAGCAGGGAGACGATGTCGATCCCCAGCGCGTCGCCGATGCCGTAGAACCCGGTGCGCTCGACGTAGTAGTGGGCCAGCAGCGCGCCGACCAGCGTCTGGGCGACGAACAGCGCGCCGGCGACGGGAACGTACCACGCCGCGGCGTACTGGGTCGGCGTGATCGACACGTCGTCCGGCGAGGGGATGTCGACGACCTCGGTCGCCGGCTCGGCGAAGTCGAAGGCGTGGTAGGCCCAGGCGCCCGCGCCGCCGCCCGCGATGAGCAGGACGAGGCTGATCGTGCTCCAGACGAGCACCTGCCCGGTCGGTCGGTTCCCGGTTCCCGGGACGTACGGCCAGTCGTTCGTGTAGGAGTGATCGGAGCCGGGTCGGTCGGTGTGGGCCATCCACGCCGTCCAACAGGCGAAGTCGGCGATCCGCTCGGCCTCGTCGGCCGAGTTGACGAACTCCGCCGGGACGCCCCGGTCGGGGTCGCCCTCGTAGTAGCGCTCGACGTACTCCTCTCGGATGCGGCGGTGGGCGTAGGCCTCCGCGGCCGAGTAGCTCGCGAACGGCCCCTCGGGCGCGTCGGTGTCGAACTCCTGCTCGGCCTGCTCTATGACGCCCGCCCGCTCGTCGGGATCGAGCTCCTCGACGGCGTCGACGCCCCGCTCGTGAGCGTAGTACTCGCGGACGTACTCGGCTTTGAGCTCCAGGGCGTCCGCGGTCAGATCGACCCCGAAGTACGAGCCGTTGCCCAGAATCGAGCCGTGGTTCATCAGGCCGTTGGCCTGGAACGCCTTCTTCCCCAGCCGGATCTGATCGGCCGTGACGATCGCCTCCCCGTCGGGGTCGCGGATCTCCTCGGGGATCGGCGGCGCCTTCTCCCGGGAGAGCCACGCCCCGACGCTCATCGCGACGAGGTTTGCAATAAACAGCGCGATCAGCGCCTTCGACCCCGCCGACTCCGAGCGAAGCGACGCGAGGTCGATCCCGCCGGCGTCGGCGGTCGTCAGCGACCCCGAGAACAGCTCGAGGAGTCGCCATCCGAGGAGACCGTCGCCGAACCCGTCGCCGCTCGCTCCCACCGAGACCAACATCGGCAACAGCTGGGACAGCGCCTGCCCGTCTCCGAGGTCGTCCGACAGGAGCGTCGTCGCCGCCAGCGCCGCCGCGGTCGCCACCGAGGCGGAGCCCGCGGTCGCGTCCGGATCGGCGCCGGCAGCATCCGCCGCGAGGCTCGGCTGCGGCGGAGTCTGAGGCTCGGCGTCCACACCCCGTCGCTCGGCCGCTCGTTCCGGATCGGTCCGCGGCGCCTCGAGATCCGTCGGGAACGCCTCGAGCGCGCCCTCGAGCGCGCGGGCGACCTCGACGGCGTCCCGCTCCGTGACGTCCTCGAGGATGCGAGACGGCGACCGATCCGTCTCGAGATCCAGTGCCGTGCAGAACGTTCCGTAGGCGTCCTCGGACGCGTCGGCGACGGCAGCTGCGGGATCGGTCGGCTCCGTTTCCGAGTTCGACTCCGACGCGGACGGATCCGCGTCGGCGAGGCGCTCGAGCAGCTCCTCGGGCGTGAGGTCGGCCTCGGGCGCGACCCGATCGCGGATCGCCGCCAGCGTCTCGTCGTCGAGCCGCGTCGCGTCGAGTCGGTACCGACGCAGGAACGCCTCGAGCGCCCGATCGAGGGTCGCGTCGCGATCCGTCTCCGCCTGTTCGCGCAGCTCCTCGGCGGAGCGACCGACGATGCGGCTGCACGCCTCGTCGGCGACGCACTCGAGGACGCGGTCGCGAAACGGTTCGCCGGAGTCGGACCGGTTGCGGAGTTCGTCCGCACCCCGGTCGACTGCGGCGGCGGCCCGCTCGCCGGCGGCTCGACGGGCCCGCGCCGAGGCGGCGGCGACGGCCTCCGTTCCGTCCTCGAGGCGATCGGTCACCGACTCCAGTCGATCTATTCCCCTCGTGCCGGTCAGTAGCGCGTTCGCGAGTTCCATGTATTATGTGACCATCCGTCAGTGTCGTCGTGTTCGAGCCAGTTGTATATTTGTGCGGCTGTCATTCGCTGATCTCCGTCGAAAGCGACCCGCCAGGATCCGGATCCGGATCCGGATTCGCGCTCGGACGGATCGCTATCGGAGATTCGGGTCCGGCCGACGGATCGTGGATGTGCCCGGAATCAAACATTTCCTGAATCAGTAGCTCTCGAGCGCCCGTTCGGCTTTCGGGAACAGCACGTTGTTCTCCTTGTGGACGTGTCGGTGCATGTCCGCCTCGAGAAGCTGCAGACGATCGAGCGCGTTTCGGTAGCTCGTGCAGGCGTCCGACGGGACGGCGTACCCGTCGCTCAGCGTCCGGATCTCCTCGAGGTGGGCGGCTGCGGCGTCGTGTTCCTCCTCGAGGTGGTCGATCGCCTCGCGGATCCGGGCTTCCTCCGCGGCGGTCGGCGGCGCGCCGCCCTCGAGTTTCCGGAGTTCGGGGAAGACGGTCTCCTCCTCGTCGGCGATGTGGTGGGTGACCTCCTCCTGCAGATCGAGGAACGTCGCCTCGATCACCTCGAGTTCGGGGTGGGCGTCGCCGTGGACGCGGGCGACCTTCCGGACGACTCGCTCGAGGGAGGGGAGTTCAGCGCGCAGATACTCGTGGTGCGTTTCGACGACGTCGTCGACGAGTTCCGTGATCGACGCCTCCGCCGGGGCGAGTTCGTCGGTCGAATCCGCTGTCGTCAGCCGTTCGAGGACGGCCTCTACCTCGAGGTCGTTCTCCTCGCAGGCCCGGCGCAGCGAGGCGTCGCCGCCACAGCAGTAGTCGATGCCGAGCGATTCGAAGACGGCCGCGAACTCGGGATGGTCGCCGACGAGCCGTCCGAGCGAGGCGTCGAGGTCGATCGTTGTGGTCGTGGTCATAGTGATAGGATCCGTTCGTCCGCCTGTACGTGGAACGTCCGTCCGTCCGTCGAAGCCGTTTCTCCCGAATACGTTCGCCCGGGTTGCGACCGAATCGTCGGTTCCGAACCGTTCGGCGGTCGTTCGACCGATATTGCTCTTCGGCCGAATCCCAGCGACTGAGGCTAATCGACCCCTATTATGCCGATAGCCGACCTACTCTCGCGTATGACCGACCGCATCCTCCTTCCGTACGACGGCTCGGCACCGTCCGAGCAGGCACTCGAGTACGCCCTCGAGACGTTCCCGGACGCAGAGATCACCGCGCTGTACGTCGTTCCGGCCCCGCGGGGCTACTGGGGTGCCTTCGAGGACCCGGAGGCCAGAATTCCCGACGCCGACGAGGCCAAAGCACGCGGCCGCGACCTCCTCGAGGAGGCATCGGCGACGGCTGCGGACCGGGATCGAGAGATCGAGACCGAACTGGACATCGGCGAGCCCGATCACGTCATCGTCGGTCGCGTCACCGACGGCGAGTACGACTCGATCGTCATCGGGAGCCACGGCCGAGAGGGCGTCTCGCGGATCCTCCTCGGCAGCGTGGCCGAAAACGTCGTCCGTCGGTCGCCGACGCCGGTGGTCGTCGTTCGCTGACCGCGTCGGCACCGGACTCGAGTCCCGGACGCTGCAGGGGGACCCTCCAGCGTCCGGAACGAGGTCCCGCCGCAGGAACAGCCGCGACGCGATCCGATAGGGCAGATCTCTCCCTGCTCCGAGAGCCAGACGGCGACCGCCTTTCCACAGTTCTCACAGACCGCAGCCGTCTTCGATCGAGTATCCGTCGTCATTATCTGTCCCGATGGCATTGGCGATGTTGAGCCGACCGGGAAGGCTATCGTAGTGACGGGGGTGACGTTACGGTCGTAACAACAGCGCCCCCTTCGATTCGCGACCGAATCGCTCTCGCGTCGAGGCACCGTCTCGGTACGCCTCGGCGGAGCTACCGACGCAACGCCAGCCGGATCGGCCGCCCGAGCACGGGTACGTCCCGACCGTCGAAACCCGTCCTTCGGCCCGGATGAGGACGTGACGATCCGTCCGCCAGTAACTTACTCCGGAAGCTCGAACAGTATTCCTATGGAACCCGAATCGTTCTTCCACGTCGCGATCAAGGTCGAGGACCCGGAGCCCGCCGCGGAGTTCTACCGCGAGCATCTGGATGCGGAGGTCCTCGAACGTCGCCGAGCCGCGGAGTCCGACGATCAGTTCGCCGTCGACGCGGTCGTGCTCGGTATCGCCGACAAGCGCGTCTACCTGTTCGATCGGGCGCCCTACGAGGCCGCGGGGCTCGTCGAGGAGCAGCCGCTCGGCTTCCTCCACTTCGGCTACGTCGTCGAGGACGGCATCGAGGAGACGTTCGCGCGACTGGCCGACGACGGCGTCGAGATCGTCATGGAGCCCGCAGTGTACGGCGACAAGCGGATCGCCTTTTTCGTCGCTCCCGGCGATATTCGGATCGAACTCATCGAGTACCTCGAGGACGGCTCGAGCGCGTAGGCCGATCCCTTTTCCCGCGGCCGCGCGAACGCGACCGCATGGACGCCGACGATTTCGACCACGAGTCCCACATGCGCAACGCGCTCGAACTCGCAGACGAGGCCGCCGACCGCGGCGACCGACCGTTCGGCAGCGTCCTCGTCCGCGACGATGCGGTCGTCATGACCGAGTCGAACCGCGTGGTCACTGAAGACGACGTTCGCCGCCACCCCGAACTCCACCTCGCCTACCGAGGGTGCCGGAAGCTCGAGCCCGAGGAGCGAGCCGAGACCGTGATGTATACCAGCACGGAACCGTGTCCGATGTGTGCCGGCGGGATGATTCGTGCAGGGTTCGATCGGGTCGTCTACAGCGTCGGCGGCGACGAGATCGGCGAGTTTACCGGCCACGAGCCCCCGGTTCGTGCGGCGACGGTCCTCGAGGGCGTCACCGACGTCGTCGGGCCCGTGTTGAACGAGGAGGGGAAACGGATCCACGAGACCTTCGACTGGGGAGCGACGGGTGACTGACCGTCGACGGATACTGTCAGCTAAAAATATTTCAAAGAAGCGTACGTTATTCCGATATGGCCTCTCTCGACAACGTCTCTACCGAAGACCTCCGCCAAGTATAGTCAGGTGTTCGGAATGTGCATAAGCGAGCGATGTATGCTGATTAACTACCGCGGCAGCTAAGACGAAAAATTGGGGGATGTCTGTTCAACTCACTACTCGAAGACCTCCATCATTCATTCCTGCTATACTCTAGCCGAAAATAGAGCGGCTGAGCAGAGATATCTCTCATGAGTAGGCGTTCCGCCGCCGCGGGACGCCTACGTCACGGGTACCTCCTTGCGGACAATATTCAGAAACGTCCGCGCAGGCACGCGTGGTTTCAGCCGCTGGTCAATGTCAAGGCTGACCTGCACCAGCAGGTCAACGACCAGCCACATATCATAGAGGATGACCGCGAAGCCGAAGTAGAACACTCGAACGGCGGTGCTCCGAGAAGTCGTCCACGCG
>NZ_JBLRWX010000042.1:0-30825 GCF_047921035.1 Natronococcus sp. | reverse complement strand
AAATCCACGGAAAGCCCCGTCCTCAAGGACCGACCGAGCGCACCGCGTGAGGGAGGGAGTAGGGCGGGGTAGTTTACGAGCCACTCTGAATAACAAAACCGTACTACCAACTTTCCGATTTTCGCGACTGAGCGGAGCGACGTCGTCCGTGACGGCGTCTCGAACCGCTCGACCCCGAGGCGGTTTACAGGGTGTACTCGTGGTCGCCGTTCTCGGTCTCGAGGAACGCCTCGAGGAGGTCGATGGTGGCCGCGATATCGTCGACGTGGGCGGTCTCGGTGACGGTGTGCAGATAGCGCGTTGGAATCGAGATCGCGCCGACGGGCTTCGCGCCCGCGGTGTTCTGGAAGCCGGCGGTGTCGGTGCCGCCCGCGGGCAGGATCTCGAGCTGGTGGTCGATCCCTCGGTCGTCGGCGACGGCCTGCATCCGACGGTGGACCTTCGGGTTCGTGATGACGCTCGAGTCCTTGAGCTTGATCGCCGTTCCCTCGCCGAGTTCGGTGACGTGCTCGCCGTTGTCGAACTCGGGGAGGTCGTTAGCGACGGTGACGTCGAGCGCGACCGCGAGGTCGGGATCGACGTCGACGCCCAGGGCGTTGGCCCCCCGGAGCCCGACCTCCTCCTGGACGGTCGCACAGAAGTGGATCGTCGCGTCGGGTGCCTCGAGGCGGCGCGCGGCCTCGAGCATCGCGAACAGGCAGACTCGATCGTCCAGCGCCTTTCCGGTGATCGTCTCGCCGACGCGCTCGGTGGTCTGGTCCATCGTGACGAGGTCGCCCGGCGAGATCCGCTCGTCGGCCTCCTCGTAGGGGAGGCCGACGTCGACGTCGACGTCCTCGACCTTGGCGGTCTTCTCGCGTTCCTCCTCGTCCAGTGTGTGGGGCGGGGGCGAACCGATGACCCCCGGCAGGTCGCCGTCCTCGGTGTGGATCGTCACCCGCTGGGCCTTCAGGACGCGTGCGTCCCACCCGCCCAGCGCGTCGAGTTCGACGAAGCCGAAGCCGTCGTCCTCGCCGCGGACGTTTCGAACCATGAAGCCGATCTCGTCCATGTGGGCCGCGACGGCGACCGAGTACTCCGAGTCGCCCTCGAGGGTGCCGACGACGTTACCCATCGCGTCGGTTCGGACGCGATCGACGCTCTCTTCGAGTTCCTCGACGACGAGTTCGCGGACGCGGTCCTCGTAGCCGGGAACCCCGCTGGTCTCGGTCAACTCCTCGAGAAGTTCGCTATCGAACGGAGGGGATTCCATGTCCGAACGTGCGGACGAATCGGTGATAAGCGCGTGGAAACCGATCGGTATCCGGCACCAGGTTGAACTCGGAATAGAGTTAATTTGCAGTCTGAGCGGCCAGTACTGCCGACGTTGAGATATTAACCGCGGGGTATTAACGGGTCGGTCCACAAGGGATGCGTATGTCTGACGTACGTGTCGCAGGTTCCGGGCTAACCGCGTTCGGTCACAGTCCCGAGCGGACGAGCCGGGACCTCTTCGCGGAGGCGACGGTTACCGCCTTCGAAGAAAGCGGCGTCCCCAGAGAGGACGTCGACGCACTGTTGTACGGCAACTTCATGGGCGAACTCTCCGAACACCAGGGCCACCACGGCCCCCTGATGGCCGAGGCCGCGGGGATCCAGGCGCCGGCGACCCGCTACGAGTCGGCGTGTGCCTCGAGCGGGACCGCGGTTCGCGACGCCGTCATGCGGATCCGCAACGGCGAGGACGACGTCGTCCTCGTCGGGGGCGCAGAGCGGATGACCAACCTCGGCACCGCGGGCGCGACCGAGGCCTTAGCGATCGCAGCCGACGACCTCTGGGAAGTACGGGCGGGGATGACCTTCCCCGGCGCCTACGCACTGATGGCCCAGGCCTACTTCGACGAGTACGGTGGCGAGCACGAGGATCTGGCCCATATCGCGATGAAAAACCACGAGAACGCCCTGACCAACGAGAAGGCCCAGTACCAGAGCGCGATCGAGATCGAGGACGTGCTCGAGGCGCCCCCGGTTTCGGAGCCGCTCGGACTGTACGACTCCTGTCCGATCTCCGACGGCGCCGCCGCGACCGTGCTGGTCAGCGAGGCCTACGCCGAGGAACACGACCTCGACGCGCCGGTCTCGATCTCGGGGACGGGCCAGGGCGGCGACCGCATGGCCTTACACGACCGCGAGTACCTCGCCCGGTCGCCGGCCGCCCGCGAGGCCGGCGAGGAGGCCTACGCCGACGCAGGTGTCGACGCGGCCGACGTCGACGTCGCCGAGGTCCACGACTGCTTTACCATCGCCGAGGTGCTGGCGATCGAGGCGCTCGACCTCGAGCCGGTCGGCGAGGGGATCTCGGCGGCTCGGGACGGTCGAACCACGGCTGACGGTGAGACGCCGATCAACCTCTCGGGCGGGCTGAAGGCGAAGGGCCACCCCGTCGGGGCGACCGGCGTTTCCCAGATCGCCGAACTCGCCGACCTGCTTTCGGGCGAGCACCCCAACAGCGAGTTCGTCGACGGGGCGACGACCGGGGTGGCACACAACGCGGGTGGCACGGTCGCGAGTGCAACCGTCCACGTTCTGGAGGTGACAGATCGATGAGCGACGACGACGTGCAGGACGCCGGCTTCGACGAGTGGCTCGACGCCGCCGAGGAGGACGCCGCCTACTGCCTCGAGTGTCCCGAGGGCCACGCCTCGCTGCCGCCCCGCCGGGTCTGTCCGGACTGCGGTGCGACCGACCTCGAGGAGACCCGGCTGCCCGACAGCGGCGAGATCGAGACGTTTACCGTCACCCACGTCCCGACCCCCGCCTTCGAGGAGGACGCCCCCTACGCGACGGCCGTCGCCGGCTTCGGTCCCGTGCGACTCACCGGCCAGGTCGTCGGCGCCGACCTCGAGACCGTCGAGACCGGCCTCGAGGTCGAACTCGAGGTGTCGGTCTCCGAGACGACCGGCGAGCGCGTTCTCGGGTTCAGCCCGGTCTGACGGGCGGACTCGAGAGGGACCGACGAGGAGAGAGTCGTGACGGTTTCTGTGCATGCGTCTCCTGTACCTGATACTCGAAGACGACCGTCGCGGGGACGTCCGCGAGGCGTGTGGTTCGCTCGACCCGAGTGTTTTCTCGTCGAGGAGGCGGCCGACCGGAGACTCACGCTAGCGTCCGTCCCCCTTCCGACCGGCGCCGTCGACGGCGTGTTCCGGGAGCTCCGCGAGCAGGGCCTCGAGGCCGAGATCACAGATTATAGTTCACCCGAAATCGGGGAGATCAGGGCCTGATCTGATAACGAAAGCGTATGGCTTTTCAGTCACACGCCCGGTTATCCAGTACTCACAATGGACACCCTCTACAAGCAGACGCAGGACGAGATCAGCCCCGTAGACCTTCGATTTTCCGAAGACGAGATGGAAGCGCAGATCGATCACCTGACCGACTTCGTTCGGGAACGCGTCGACGCGATGGGCGCAGACGGTGCGGAGATCGCGCTCTCGGGCGGAATCGACAGCACGGCGACCGCCTACCTCGCCGTCGAGGCGCTGGGCGCCGACAACGTCCACGGCGTGCTCCTCCCGAAGGAAGTAAACCAGGACGAGAACATGAGCGACGCCGAACGCGTCGCCGAGGAGCTGGGTATCGACTACGACGTGATCGGTATCGACTCGATCATGGAGGAGGTCCTGGCCCAGGGCGACGCCGAGACCGAGAACCCCTCCGAGGACGAGTGGGAGGGCCGCTACGTCGGCAACACCAGCGCCCGCGTCCGGATGACGCTGATCTACCTGCTGGCCAACCGCGAGAACCGCATCGTGCTCGGCACCGGGAACCGCGCCGAACTCGCGACCGGCTACGTCACCAAGTACGGTGACGGCGGCGTCGACTGCAACCCGCTCGCCAACCTCTACAAACAGCAGGTCCGCCAGGTCGCCGCCCACCTGGGCGTCGACGAGTCGGTCGTCCAGAAGACGCCGACCGGCGGGATGGTCGACTACGGCACCGACGAGGAGGAGATGGGGATGAGCTACGACACGCTCGACGCCGTCCTCGCGTTCTACGTCGACGGCAACCTCCCCGCGTCGGTGACGGCCCGGCTGACCGACACCTCGGTCGAGGCGGTCGAGCGTATCCAGGAGTTCCACGAGGAAAGCGCCCACAAGCGGTCGCCGCCGGCTGAACCGGAACCGCTGTTCTAAGGGTTTCTCGTCTCGAAGTACGTCGTTTCTTTTCGACCCCGTACTCGACGGCACGACAGCGACGTCCTCGCGAGTCGGTCGCTCGATCAAGCCTCGAGGTCGGAGTCGGAGCCGATGCCGGAGTCCGAACTGGCCCCGGAGTCGACGCCCAGATCGCCCTCGAGCAACTCCGTGGTCAGGTACTCGACGAACTTCCCGGGATATTCGGCGTGGGGGAGCTGGGTCGCGTAGTCGATGACGACGAGGTCTCGATCGGCCGCGTCGGCGAGGGTTCGTCCCTCCCGCAGCGGGACGAGTTCGGCGTCCCGACCCCAGACGAGCGTGGTCGGCGTCTCGAGGGCGGCGAGTTCGGTCTGGAGGTCGAAGTCGGGATCGAGCGTCCCGGAGGCGAAGGAGGCGGGGGCGTACCGGGCGCCGGGCTGGTGGGCGCTCGTCCAGGCGTACTCGATCTCGTCGTCGTCGATCCGGTCCGGGTTGTAGTAGCCGTCGCGGTCGTAAAAGTACCGGATCGAGGGTTTGCTCGCCAGCAGGTTGAACAGCGTCGTGCCGACGACGGGCGATCGGATCAGGGTTCGCAGCCACGGACGGCTGTCGCCGGTGTCGCCGGTCGGGCCGATCAACACCAGGTGTTCGAACTCGCCGTCCTCGGCCGCGTCGACGGCGAACGCTCCGGTCAGCGAGGAGGCGATGACGATCGGCTCGTCGGTGACGTCGGCCGCGAAGTCCCGAATGAACTCGGCGTACAGCCCCGCGGAGTAGACCAGCGGCGGTCGCTCCGAGCGCCCGAACCCGGGCAGGTCGACGGCGACGACGCGGTAGTTCTCCGCCAGCAGTTCGATGACGGGCTCGAACTCGTAGTTGCTGGCGCCGGCGTGGATCCCGTGCAGGAGCAACAGGTCGTCGTCGTTCGGATCGCCGGCGACGGTGTAGCTCACCTCCATCCCCCGCCAGCGGTACGTTCGCTCGAGGCCGGGCAGTCGGTGCTCGAACTCGCTGGCGCGACGCTTCAGGAGTCGGTTGCCGAGCACGGCGGCCCCGACGGTTCCGACGATCCCTCCAAGAACTGTTCGGACTCGCATACCAACTCGTACCGCGGCGATTACCTTAGGCCTGCGGTTGGCACAGCTATGGGTCCCGGGTCTCGAGTTCGTCGAGACAGTCCTCGACCGGCGAGAGCACCTCGTCGGCGACGGTGTAGGGGTCGGTCTCGCCCGCGGCGACCGCGTCGGCGAGGTCGTCGATCCCGCCCGCGCGCTCGAGTTCCTCCTCGAGCATGGCGTGGACGTCCTCGCGCAGCAGGGTTCGGATCTCCTCGGCCGAGCGCTGGCGGGCCTTCTCCGCGCGGGCGCCGGAGTCGACGAGGTACTCCCGGTGGGCCGCCAGCTCGTCGATGAAGTCGTCGACGCCGGTGCCGTCGGTGGCGACGGTCTCGACGATGGGCGTCGTCCACGTCGCGCGCTCCTCGGGGTCGTCCTGGGCCGCGACCGCGGAGCCGCCGCCGTCGCCCCCCGCGTCGGGGCCGTGGTGGCCACCCCCGCCGAACCCGCCGCCAGAGTCGAGTTCGATCATCTCCCGGAGCTCCTGGACCGTTCGATCGGAGCCCGGACGGTCGGCCTTGTTGACGACGAAGACGTCCGCGATCTCGAGGATGCCCGCCTTCAGCGTCTGGACGTCGTCGCCCGACCCCGGCGGGACGAGCACGGCGACGGTATCGGCGGTGCGGACGATGTCGATCTCGTTCTGTCCGGCGCCGACGGTCTCGATAATGATCTTGTCCTTCCCGAAGGCATCCATCGCCTTGACGGCGTCAGCGGTGGCGGTCGAGAGCCCGCCCAGCGTGCCGCGGGCGCTCATCGACCGGACGAAGACGTCCATGTCGCCGACCGTCGAGGCCATCCGGATCCGATCGCCGAGCACCGCTCCGCCGGTAAACGGCGAGGAGGGGTCGATCGCGATGACCCCGACGGTCTCGCCGCGCTCGCGGTAGGTCTCGGCGAGCTTGTCGACCAGCGTCGACTTTCCCGCGCCGGGGCTGCCCGTGATCCCGATCACCTCGGCCTCGCCCGTGTGGGTGTACAGCTCGGAGATCAGCTCCCGGTAGCCCGGCGCGCGGTTCTCGATCTTCGAGATCGTCCGGGCCAGCGCGCGGTGTTTCCCCTCGAGCAGCTCCGCCAGTAGCGTCTCGTCGTCGGCGTTCATCGCTCGGGTGCGTTCTCGCGGACGAACTCGATCGTCTCCTCGATCGACGTTCCGGGGCCGAAGATCGCCGACACGCCCTCGGCCTCGAGTTCGGGGCGATCCTCCTCGGGGATGACGCCGCCGACGAGGACGAGGGTGTCGTCTTTCGCGTCGTACTCCTCGAGTCCGTTCATGATCTTCGGGACGAGCGTGTCGTGGGCGCCGGAGAGGATCGAGATCCCCAGCACGTCGACGTCCTCCTGGACCGCGGCCTGGACGATCTCCTCGGGAGCCTTGTGCAGCCCCGAGTAGATGACCTCGAACCCGGCGTCGCGGAACGCGCGCGCGATGACGTGTGCGCCGCGGTCGTGCCCGTCGAGACCGACCTTGGCGACCAGACAGCGGATCGACTCCTGCTCCTGTTCACTGCTCATACGCTCCCTTCCCGAGCCGGCTGTTTGACTTTAACGGAAATTCCTGCAAATCTCTCCGGCCGGGCCCGTTCGTCCGAGGGGGATCGGCTCGGTCGCGACCGAAACGGTACCGAACCGGACAGCTCCGGGCGACCGTGCCAACACCAACCATTCCGAACCAAAGGCCTAAGAGCGAAACCGGCTTACATTCACCCAATGAGTATCGTACATCTATTGCGGAGGGATCTCTCATGGGCGTCGAAATAAAAGAAACCCGAGTAACCGACGCCGAGTTCGAGGAGATGCAGGAGTTCGTCTTCGAGTACCTCGCTGCAAGCGTCGAGAAGGAGGAGGAGGGCGGACGGATGCGCTGGTACCCCTGGCACTCCGCGGAGTACCGCCACAACCACATCCTCAACGTCGTCTCGCTGGCCGAAGAAATCGCCCGGAAGGAGGGCGCCGACGTCGACATCACCCGCGTCGCCGCGCTGTTTCACGACGTGGCGAAACTCGAGACCGACCAGGACCTCCACCCGGAGGCCGGCGCCCGCGTCGCCCGCGAGTACCTCGAGTCCCGCGCCGAGTACCCCGACTCGTTTATCGACCAGGTGTGTCGCGCCGTCGAACAACACGCCTTCCAGGGCGACCTGAACGACGTCTCGCTGGAGACGCAGTGTCTGATCGAGGCCGACCTGCTGGACAAGATCGGCGCCAACGGCACCGCCCTCATGCTGTTGCGGATGGGGTACGAGGCCCGGACCCACATGGATACCGACGAGATGGTCGAGCGCGTCCTCGAGCGGGGGTACGACGCCGCCTCGCGGGTCGAGAGCGACACCGCCGAGGGGATCGCCCACCAGCGGCTCAAGCGCGTGAAGTGGTTCCGCGAGTGGCTCGAGGACGAGATCGCCGCGATGGGTTGAGACGGTAGCGACTTCCGGCAGTTCGTCAGACCAGCCCCATCGCCCCGACCGCGAGGAAGACGACGCCGAAGCCCGCCAGCACGAGCGCGCTGCCCGCGGCGACGATCGGCGCCAGCGCGTCGACCCGCCGGCCGGCCGACACCAGCCCCGCGGGGTAGAGGACGATCCAGACCGCGATGCCGCCGAAGAAGCCCGCAAGCAGCGCCGCTGATCCCGTCTCGACGACGAGCGCGCCCTCGAGAGCGGCGCCGACGGCCGGGACGTGCGCGAGGACGTCCAGCGATCCCGGTCGGAGCAGGCCGACGCCGGCGGTCAGCCAGAACCCGATCTGGTAGGGGTTGGTCAGCGACAGCGCGAACGTCTTGCGAAAGCCGGTCGAGGTCGCGTGGCCCCCGTCAGTAAAGGAGGTCGCGGCTCGCGCTTCCCGCACCGCGCCGACGGCGAAGTAACACATGAGCAGTCCGCCGAGCAGGTAGAGCACGGGACGAACCAGCGGGTAGCGATCGATCACGGCCACGACGCCGGCCAGCGTGAGCACGAAGAAGAGCACGTCGGCGAGCATCGCGCCCAGTCCCGCCCGGAAGCCGGCCGACCAGCCGCGGACGACGCTCTCCTCGGCGATGATGGCGTTCATCGGCCCCGGCGGGGCGGCGAGTGCGATACCGAAGAGGACGCCGGCGAGCGCGGTGGCGACTGGCACGATAGTCGGTTCACTCTCCGTCGCCCGTCGTGAAAAACGACGCGTTCGACTGCTACTCGAGGCTGCCGGGAACGAACTGGCAGCCACAGGGCGAGGCCACCCCCTCGGTCGGTCCGGTCAGCGTTACCGTCACGATCGACTGCCCGCAGACGGGACAGTCTGGAAGCGTTCCCGAGGACTCCGAGTCGGCGGCGTCGCGGGTCATCGTCCACTCGGGTTCGGTGCTTGCGGTCGTCTCGAGCGAGGCGTCGAACGTGTCGGACGGTCGTGGATCATGGATTCGGCTCGGTTCCCACTCGAGACGCTGGCTCCCGAGTCGGCGTTCGACTGAACGTTCACCCGGGTACCCTTATTTCTACTGGCTATTGTCACTCGTTGCGTCGGGCGATCGTCGGGTCTTTGCTCTCGAGGCTCGAGACTGCAAGCATGGCTCGATTCCGTACTCGGAACGGACGGTCTCCGGAACCGACATCCGGAGAAGCGATGAGGTTGAACCGCCGAGTGCTGCTCGCGGTCGTCGGGACGAGCGCGGTGGCGGGCTGTCTCGAGGACGACGGCGAGGACGCTGACGACGACCCCGATACCGAACCGGACGACGACCCCGAATCACCGCCGTTCGAGCTTCGAACGGTCGACGCACCCGGCAGCGAGGCCGGGACGACGACGGTCCCGGGCGAGGGACAGGTCACGTTTCTCAACCCGACCCGGACGATGTGCCCGACGAGCGAGGGACTGATCGAGACGATCGGCGACGCCAGAGCCGACCTCGAGTCCCGGTACGACGTCGGTCCGGACGGCGACGTTCGGTTCGTCTCGATGGTCGATCCCCGCTCCGGCCCGGACCCCACCGAGGAGGAACTGGCCGACTGGTGGGCCGAACACGGCGGCGAGTGGACGGTCGGGATCGACGAGGACGGGACGATCAACGACTACTACGAGGTTCGCGGGTTCCCGACGGTCATCGCACTCGACGCCGATGGCGAGGTCCACTGGGAGGACACGGGCGGCACCGGCGCCAGCAACATGATACGAGGAATCGAGCGCGCCCTCGAGGCCGAGCCCGAAGCCCCGGACCCGGAGGATGCGGACGACGCGAACGAGTCGGACGGGTAACCGAACCGGAGGATCCTTTTCCGTTCGTCCCCTACGTGGGGCCATGAACTGCCCTCCCCTCCGTCGGCCCGTCGACGGAGCCGTCCCGTCCGCTCGCGCTCGAGGGGTGAGCGCCCGATGAGACGGCGCGACCTCGTCGCCGGGATCGGAAGCCTCGGCGTGCTCGCGGGCGCGGGGTCGATCGTGCGCTACGGTCCGCCGTCGGTCGGCGGCGACGGCGAGGCTGACGGAGAGGCCGAGAACGACGGGGACGAGGACGAGGAGTGGCCCATCGAGGCCGAGACGATCGAGGCCCGCGGAAGCGAGGCCGGGACGCTGACCATCCCGTCGAACGAGGTCATGGTTCTCATGTTCTTCGTCAACGGCTGCGGGAACTGCCAGGTCCAGGCCGGACGCCTCGCCGACGCCAGGGCGGAACTCGAGGCCGACCACGGCGACGACGTCCGGTTCCTGTCGCTGACCTACGACTCCGAGGAGCAGATCCCGCCCGACGAACTCCGCGAGTGGTGGGAGACCCACGGCGGGAACGGCTACGTGAGCTACGAGGCCTCGAGGCCGATGCAGGAGTACGCGGCCGTCGGCTACCCCGTGACGATCGTCATCGACCCCGACGGGGAGGAACACTGGCGCGAGACGGGGACGACCGGCGGCCGCGAGATCGCCGCGGAAGTCGAGCGCGTCCTCGAGACGACGGCCGACGTCGACGCCGAGGAGTCGAGCGGAAACGAGTCGTCGGACGGCGACGCTGCAAACGAGAGTGACGGCGCGGACGACGAAGCGGAGACGGCCGAAGACGACGGCGAGGAGTCGGACTGATCCTCTCGAGTCGCCGCCGTTCCTGGACGTCTTTGTGACACGACCTGGCGACTGTCGGAAGTTCCGTTTTGGGGGAGGGCGACGGTGGGATACACCCTCTCGACGCGATCACCGCACCCGAGACGGGTAGATCGCGATAGCAGTCCACCTGGCACAATAGCTAAGTTCCGTGTGTACGAATGTACACACATGAGCTCGAGCAAACGAGTCCAGTTCCGCGCGCCCGAACAGTTGATCGAACAGGCGGATATTCTGGCGACGGCAGCAGATCGCGACCGAACGGACGTAATCATCGAAGCACTTCGTTCGTATCTGCGTGAATCGTCCGAGAGCGATGACGTGAAGCGTGATATCGCTAACGCGTACTACGATGGGACGATTCAGTACGAAGAGATGAAGGCGGTTCTCGGACCGAAAGAAGCCGAGAACCTTCGGCTGCTCAAGAACCAGCTCGAAGACGACGAGCTTGCGGAAGACGTTGCGAACCTATAGATGGTCGTCGTCGCAGATACGTCCGCTCTCGTCAGCCTCGCAATTGCGAGCAACGAGCGTCCGATTCAGCTCCTCTTTACGGAGTACGACGTCCAGGTTCCGCCAGCAGTTATCGAGGAACTCGAGGAGATCGCTTCACACGACGATACGCACGCGAAGGCAGCAACGCGGGTGCTTGATTACCTGGCCGAAGAGCATATCCGGCAATCGGGTGGGCGACCGGAGTATCCACTCGACGAGGGCGAAACAGCGGCTATCGTGCTCGCGAACGAGGTGAACGCCGAGATCTTCCTGTGTGACGAGTACGGTGAGCTCTCGACAGTGCATGCACTCCTATCGGGTTCTCGTCTTCTAACGACGCCCAAGATGATCGAAGCGCTCGTTCTACGGGACGTTCTTTCGGCCGAAGAGACACGAGCAGCGCTTTCGGAGATGGTGGATGAGCGAAGCTGGCGCAACAACTCGTACGTCACGCAGTTTCTTGCTCGCTTCCAAGATTGACATCCCGGAGCCCGCGCCGACGCTACGCCTTCGCCTGCCAGCTCCGAACCCGGTCCGCGCTGACGCCGTCGACGTCGTCGGCGACCGCGTCGGGGTCCGCGTCGCTCAGATCCTCGAGGCTCTCGATGCCCGCGTCGACGAGCTTCTCGACGGTCTTGGCGCCGACGCCGTCGAGGCTCTCGAGGTCCGACCCGCTGTCGGCCTCGCGGGCCTGGAACTCCTGGTAGTTACAGATCGGACAGCCGAGTTCCCAGGGCTCGTCGCCGCTGTGGACGACGAGTTCGGGGAGGTCGTGTTCCTCACAGTGCTCGTCGGTGACTTCGATTTCGCCCCGGCGGGGTAGCGGCAGCGAGTACTCGCAGTCGGGATACCGGGTACAGCCGACCAGTCGGGAGCCGCTCTGGAGGGTCTTGACGACGAGTTCGCCGTCGTGGTCCGAACCGCAGTCGGGACAGGTGCCCAGAATCTCGCCCTCGCCCGCCTCGTCGGCCTTGCAGAGCGGGCAGCCGTGGACGAACGTCTGCCGTCCCGCGAGCATCTTCACCTCGTTGAGTCCGTGTTCCTCGCACTCGCCGTCCATGATCAGCGGCTTGCCCGTCGAGGGCAGGGGCAGCGTATTCTCGCAGTCGGGGTAGCCGTCACAGCCGATGAAGTACGACCCGTGGCGACTCTGGCGGACGAGCAGGTCCTCGCCACACTCCGGACAGGGGCCCAGCCGCTTGTCGTCTTTGAGCGACTTCCGGAGGTGGTCGCCGATCTCCTCCCGGGACTCGGCCAGGTTCGCGAAGATCTCCTCGAGCATCTCCCGGGATTCGTCGGTCACGTCCTCGAGGTCGGCCTCGCCGCTCGCGATGGCGTCCATGTCTTCCTCGAGCTGGGCGGTCATCCCCTCGCTGACGACGCGGTCGGCGTAGCTCTCTGCGGCGTCGACGACCGCCATCGCCAGCTTGGTCGGGCGGGGCGGATCGCTCTCGATGTAGCCCCGGTCGTACAGCTTCTCGAGGGTGTTGTGGCGGGTCGATTTCGTTCCCAGTCCCAGATCCTCCATGGTCTCGATCAGCCGCGACTGGCCGTACCGGCGGGGCGGCTGGGTTTCCTTCTCCTCGAGTTCGACGGTCTCGATAGCCAGCTCCTCGCCGGTTTCGACGTCGGGGACGTAGTTCTCGCTGGTGTTGAAGTAGGGGTAAACGTCGTGGTAGCCGGGTTCCACGAGGCGCTTGCCGTTGGCCTTCAGGCGGGCGTCGTCGACCTCGGCGACGACCTTGAGGTGTTCCCACTCTGCGGGGTCGGCGACGGTCGCGTAGAACCGGCGGACGACCAGCTCGTAGATCTCCCACTCGTCGTCGCTCACGTCGCCGCCCCGGGATGGGATCTCGCCCGTCGGATGGATCGGCGGGTGGTCGGTCGTCTCCTCGTCGCCCTCGGTGGGCTGGATTTCGTCGGCCTCGAGCAGCGAGTCGGCCGACTCGCCCAGCGTCGAGTGACCGACGAACTCCTCGAGCAGCTCCTCGGGATCGAGGTCGTCGGGGTAGACGGTGTTGTCGGTGCGGGGGTAGGTGATGTAGCCCGCCGTGTACAGATCCTCGGCGATCGACATCGCGCGCTTGGCCGAGTAGCCGATCGCGCTGGCCGCGCGGATGAACTGGGTCGTGTTGAACGGCGCAGGCGGGTCGTCGGTGCGGGTGCGGCGGTTGACGTCGACGACCGTCGCCGCGTCGCGACTCGAGAGGGTCTCGTAGACCTCGTCGGCTCGGGCCTCCGCCCAGACCCGCTCGGCTTCGTTGCCGTCCTCGTCGCGGTAGAAGTACTGGGCCTCGAACGTCGTTTCCGCCTGTCGGAGGTCCGCGAAGAGCTCCCAGTACGTCTCGGGGTCGAACGCCTCGATCTCGCGTTCGCGGTCGACGATCAGCTTGAGGGTGGGCGACTGGACCCGGCCCACGGAGATGAAGTCGTTGCCGAGCTGGCCCGCGGACAGCGAGAGAAAGCGGGTGAGCGCGGCGCCCCAGATCAGGTCGATGATCTGGCGGGCCTCGCCCGCCGCAGCGAGGTCGAAGTCCAGCTCGTCGGGCTCGTCGAAGGCGTTCTGGACCTCGTTTTCGGTGATCGAGGAGAATCGCACCCGGCGGATCGGGACGTCCTCGTCGACCTCGCGGACGATGTCGTAGGCCTCCTTCCCGATGAGTTCGCCCTCGCGGTCGTAGTCGGTCGCGATCGCGACCCGTTCGGCCCGCCGGGCGAGGATCCGCAGCGTGGCGACGATGTTCTCCTTCGTCGCGGTCTTCTCGATGCTCGCGTCGATGAGCTCGACCGGCTCGACGTCGCGCCAGTCGGAGTACTCCGAGGGGAAGTCGACGCCGACGACGTGGCCCGACAGCCCCACGCAGCGCTTGCCGCCCCACTCGTAGACGTTGACGCCGTTCTCGCGGCTCGAGTCGTACGTGCCGCCCGAAAGGATGTCGGCGATGCGTCGCGCGGCGTTGTCCTTCTCGGTGATGATCAGTTCCACCGCCGATCACCCCGCGGCTCGAGCGGGAGCTCCGGGAAGCGAGTCGTCGTCATGGTCGCTCGGTACGGCTGAACTGCTGATAACGCTTTCGGCAAAACCGACAGACAGCGCGGGTGTGCGTGCGCTACGCGGGCGTTGCGCTCGCGCGTGCGTGAGGTGTCCCGGACGGTGGGACGCTGGCCCCGGACGGTGGGACGCTGGCGAGCGCCCGTCCGCACGACGGAACCGCGCTACAGCGACGTGAACGGAAGCCTCGCGAGCGACTCCGCGTCGTAGTCGAGGGCCTCGGACTGGTCGACGTCCGGCGGCGTTAGCATATCGATGATCCGTGGGGCGTTCTCGACTGCGCCCTCGCGTGCGCCACCGAAGACGAACCCGCCGGCCTCGACCTCGACAGGCCGGAACGCGCCGAAGTCCTCGGAGCCGACGATCGGGAGGATCTCGGCGTCCTCGATCTCGAAGTCGGCCCCGAAGGTATCCTTGCCGACCGAGACGACGACGGTGTCCGTCTCGAAGTCGACGAGCGTCTCCGCCGACCCCAGGTCGTTCTCGTCGGCGTCGACGACGGCGGACTCGAACCCGCTCGCGCCGATTCGGTAGTGCCACTCGGATTCGAACTCGGCGGTGATCCCGAGGTCGCCGACCTCCGTCGTGCGGCCGTCCGCTCGCGACGGGTCCCGGAGGTAGGTGACGAAGTAGTGCGGCGAGAACTCGCCGCCGAAGACGTCGTAGAGCGCCTCGACCTCGAGGGCGAACAGGTAGTCGGTCTCGGACTCGTAGACGGCGACCGAGCGCAGATCGAACGCCCCGTCACGGAAGGCGTCGTCGGTCGGATACGTGTACTCGCCGGGACCGTGGTCGTCGCCCTGCGGATCGTCGAACTCCGCGACGAGTTCGCCGGGCGAGGCGGAAACCGTCGCCGACGCGAGGACGTCCCCGCTGTCGGGGTCGCGCAACGTCACGTCGTAGTCGCCGGGCGCGGTGATCGTGTAGCCGAACTCGAAGGTCTCGTCGGACGCCTCCGGCGAGAGCCGGACGTTGTCGAGGGCCACGCGGTCGCCGTCGACCTCGATCGCGACCGTCGTCCCGCCGACGAACGCGCTGTCGTTGTCGCCCGTCGCCGTGATGAACGGCTCGCCGAGCCGCGCGTCCTCGTCGATGGCGTACTCGAGGTCCTGGGTCGGGCGCTCGTAGGTCGGGAGCTCGCTGCGTTCCCGTCCTCGGGCCCGCCGGAGACGGATCGCCGTCCCGCCGCTGCGGGCCATCGACGCCAGCAGCGTCGTGCTCGGGTCGACGATCGCCTCGTCGATTCTGACGGTTTCCGGATCGGACTCGTAGCCGCCGCCGATCCCGTCCGAGTAGATCTCCGCCACGTAGTTCGGACCGCGAGGACCCGCCCCCTGGCCGGCGTCCACGGAGCTTCCCGGCGCGAGGAACTCGAGGGGGACGTCGACCGCGCGGCCGCTCTCGTCGCTCATCGCGCCGACGTACCACTCCTCGCCGTCGCGGCGGGCGGTGACGACGTAGTCGCCGATCGCCGAGTCGACGACGGTCGTCTCGTCCCAGTCGGCCGCCGGGACGTTCTCGATGAACTCGAATTCGGGTTCGGCCGCGAAGTTCTCGCGCTCGGGCGTGTACCCCTCGTAGTCGGCCGGCACCGGGGAGGGTTCGCCGGGTTCGGTGACGGCGATCGTGTTGAGGTTGAAACCGCCGACGTCGCCCTCGAACGTCTCGCCGTCCTCGTAGTGGAGTTCGATCGCGATCTCGTTGTCGCCCTCGGCGAGTTCGATCTCGGTCGTGAACACCTCCCACCGGTCCCAGTAGTCGGTAAAGTCGGGTTCGATCGTCCGCGTCTCGTCGTTGACTCGCAGGGTCGCCTGCGGTCCGTCAGCCTCGATCACGCGCTCGGCGTTGTCCTCGGGGGCGCTCGCGTAGCGCAGGTGTAGCTCGTGCGTGCCCGCCGCGGCGTCGCGAACGGTCACCGAGACCGACGAGCCGGAGGGCACGCGGTTTGGATCGACCGCGACGGAGTTCGTCCCGAAGGCATTGCGCCACTCGTCGAGCGTGACGAAGCCCTCGATCTCGCCGGCCGCGGCCTGGACGAGTTCGCCGACCTCGAGCTCCGGGCTGATGTAGGCCTCGAGGCGGTCGGCGGCCATCTGGAGCCCGCTCAGGTAGTTGGGGTACATCGCAAGCTGTTTCGCCCGCGTGGTCTGGACCTGGTCGCCCCGATCGTCGGTGAACGTGATGTCGAAGATTCCGGGCTGGTAGCTGACCGGGCCGGCCAGGTTCCGCGTGAACGGGATCGTGACGTGGTGTTCCTCGCCGACGTTCGAACTCAGCTGGTCGAAGCCGTCGAACTCCTGGGCCGTGACGACCTCGCGGTTGGCGACGTTCGGATAGGTGCGGATCTCGCCGGTCGGTTTGATCCCCTCGTGGATCTCGAGCAGCTGGCGGTTCGCGGCGGCCTCCTCGATGACCAGCCGGTGGTGGTTGACCGCGAGCTGGTTGTGCTGGTTGTGGGTCGCCTCTGCTCCGTCGCCGTCGATGCCCAGTCCCGGATCCGAGACGTAGCCGTTCTTGATAGAGTGGATCCCGACGTCCTCGTACTGCGCGAAGATGTCGTCCTCGAGGATCTGTTCCTCGTAGTTCGGGAGCGCCCCGGCGGTCTCGTTGTGCATGGTCATCTCCACGTTCGGATCGAGGCTCCGGCCGAACTCCGTCACCTCCCGGACGTCGAAGTCGGGGTAGGATTCGTCGACGCCGAACTCGAGGCCCGTGCCGTCGCCGGGGTAGGTGTCCCAGCCCTGGTTCCAGCCCTCGACGAGGACGCTGTCGATGCCGTTCTCGGCGGCGAAGGTCATGTACCGCTTCATCCGCTCGGTCCGAGCGCCGTGGATGTAGCCGGCCGGATCCTCGCCGTCAGCTGCGATCTCTTCGTCGGTCCTGTACTCCCAGTTGGCCGAGCCGGCGATCATCGTCCACCAGATGCCGATGTACTTCCGGGGCTCGATCCAGTCGGTGTCGGGCTCCCCGTCGACGATTGGCAGGACCGACTCCTTCAGCGCCGAACTCAAAAGCGGGATCAGCTGCGATTCGATCAGGTCGCCGGGCCGGCGACCGATCTGGATCGTCCGCCAGGGCGTCGCGTTCGGCAGCTCCAGGGAGGCCTTCGTCCCGTCGGGCAGCGGCGTGAGTTCCGTGTCGAGCGTCGTCCCACCGTCCTCCGACCGGGGCGCGAGCGTCGCGGACGCGTAGTCCTCGAGGTCCGCCTCGTGGACGCTCAGGTAGGCATCGTCGTCCGCCCGCACCGTCAGCGGCGTGTGTGCGCCGTTTCGCACCGGCGTGGCGGTCGGCTCCGTCTCCCGGCTCCCGCCCGGGATCTCGCTGAGCGGGGTCTCGGTGTACTCCTGTTCGAACCGGGGGTTAGTGACCTCGTTCGGGATCCACCAGGACGTGTAGTCGCCCGCGAAGGCGAACTCGGTGTTCTCGGCGGTGAGGACGGCCCGGTCGCTGTTGCTCGCGAAACTCTCGTCGAGGACCACCCGAATCCCGACGCCGTCGTCGAACACCCGGATCTCGAGGTTCGCGGACCGACCCGGGTCCTCGGTCTCGGTCAGCCCGACGGTGAGCGACTCGTAGGGCTCGCTGACGCGCTCGAACTCGCCCCAGACCGGCTCCCACTCCTCGGTCGCGGACTCGCGGTCGGTTCCGGTTACCTCGAGGGCGACGCCGTCGCCGTCCTCGCCCGCGCCGAACGTCGGCTGGTTTTGGAAGTCGAAACCGACCGCCGAGGGGTCGAGGTAGGTCGTCCCGTCGACGGCGACCTCGTAGGCGGGGACGCCGTCGGACGCGTCGACGGTAACCGAGATCGACCCGTCGGGCGAGTCGATCCGCTGGACGGGGGCGTCCTCGCCGTTCGTCACCCGAGCGGCGGCCTCGGTCGGTACCGATCGCGTGTACGCCGCAGCGGCTAGCGCACCTGCCACCCCGGACAGGAACGTCCGCCTGTTGGAGTCGAGTAATGATTGCTGTGATTGTTTTTCACGCATTGTGGTCACTGTTCACATACGCTATTATAAATCATTGTGATTGCGGAAACGGACCCGAGAGTGGCGGGTACCACGGCCGGAAAGCACGGGCTTTTCAGCCGCACGGACGAGGTACGGACGAGGACCTACGCGTGACGGACTCGGAGCGCAAACGCGTCGATATGACCACGGGGGCGATCCCGCCCAAGCTGGTACACCTGGCCTGGCCGCTGGTCCTGGGGAACCTCCTGCAGACGTTCTACAACCTGGCGGACATGTTCTGGGTCGGCCGCGTGGGAAGCGAGGCCGTCGCCGCCGTCTCGCTGATGTTTCCGCTGTCGTGGATGTTCGTCTCGACGGCGATGGGGCTGACGGCGGCGACGATCGCGCTGGTCTCCCAGTACGTCGGCGCCGACGAGGACCGGATGGCCGACCGGGTCGTCGCCCAGACGATCCTGCTCGCGCTGGCCGTCTCGACGACGCTCGCCGCCGTCGGCCTCTCCTTCCGGCGACCGCTGCTCGTCCTGATCGGCGCCCGCGAGCAGGTGTTCGTCGAGGCGCTGGCCTACATCGAGGTGATCTTCCTCGCGCTGCCGCTTACCTTCCTCTTTTTCGCGTTCCGCTCGTCGCTCCAGGGAGCCGGCGACACGAAGACGGCGATGTGGCTCGTGTTGCTCTCGGCCGGGCTCAACGTCGTCCTCGATCCCTTCCTCATCCTCGGCTGGGGACCGTTCCCCGAGATGGGGACCCGAGGTGCGGCCGTCGCGACGTTCATCGCCCGCGTGTTCGCCACCGCCGTCGGGATCGCCATCCTGCTCGACGGGCGGTTCGGCGTTCGGCTCCGGCTCGAGGACCTGACTCCCGACCTCTCGATCCAGAAGCAACTGATCGACGTCGGCTACCCGGCGACGATCGACGGCTGGGCGCGCAGCTTCGCCTCGGTCGCGATGGCCGGCTTCGTCGCCCGCTTCGGGGCCGCGCCGACGGCGGCCTACGGGATCGGCGTCCGGTTCATGTCGGTGACGTGGGCCGTCGCGGGTGCGGTCGGCAACGCGACCGCGACCGGGGTCGGCCAGAACCTCGGTGCGGGTACCCCCGATCGAGCCGCGGCCGTCGCCCGGGTCGCGACCGCGGGGACGATGCTGTTGATCTTCGCGGTCGCGGCGGTTCTCGTGGCCTTCCCCGCCCAGGCGATAGGGATCTTCGTCGCCGACCCCGACGTGATCGCCGAGGGGGTTCTCTTCCTCCGAATCATGGCACCGTTCTGGGCGCTGTTCGCCGGCGTGATGGTCCTCCAGGGGGCGTTCCGGGGCGCCGGCAACACCCGCGAGGCGATGGTGCTTTCCTTCCTCTCGCGGTGGATCTTCCGGGTCCCGGTCGCGCTGGTGTTGGCCTTTACCGCGGTGACGGTACCGTTCGTCGGCGTGACGATCCCGACCGTGGCCGCGATCGATCTCGGCGTCGCGGGGATCTGGTGGGCGTTCTCGTTCGGGATGGTCGCCTCCTTTGTCGTCGCCGTGCTCTGGTTCCGGCTCGGTACCTGGACCGAGGGGATCATCGACGAGACGGGCGAGCCTCGAGACGCTCGGGCCGACTCGAGCGCCGGCGACGAGCGCGAGGCCGTCGACCCCTAACCGGAGCCGCCGACGGGGAGCCACTTTCGCAGCGTCGGGCTGAACTCCGCGGCCATGCGGGCGTCGTCGTCGGTGAAGGCGTCCGTGAGGACGAGCGTCCCCGCGTAGGTGGCGACCACGACGATCGGCAGGACCGCGACGATCAGGAAATCCGACTCGAGGACGTAGACGACGGGCGCGCCGGTAACGATCGCCGGGAGGCCGGCGCCGACGATCTTGGCGAAGTCCCGGGTGAACGGGTGGATCCCGTCGAGGTAGTAGATCTCCGCCAGGGTCAGTCCGCCGACGAGAAAGAGCGCGGTCGCCGAGCCGATCGCGGCGCCCTCCATGCCGATGAACGGGACGAGCGTGAACGAGACGAGGAGGTTGACGCCGAAGAGCACGAGCGTGTTGATGAAGACGAACCGGGAGTAGCCAAGGCCCTGCAGCAAGGAGCCGTCGGGGCCCCCGAAGGTGACGTTGAAGAGAAAGGCGACGGCCAGCAGGGCGACGACGGTGGTCGCCTCGGCGTACTGGGGCGTGTAGAGGACGGCGAGGAAGGAGCTCGCGCCGAGCGAGAGGAAGATGGCGACGGGTAGCGTGATGCCGGCGATCCAGCGGGCCATGATCCGGAACCGCTGTTCGACGAGGTCGATGTCGTCCCGGCTCTCGGCGATCAGGGGTTTGAACACGGGCGACAGCGAGTTGAAGATGATCATCAGCCCCGAGCCGAGCATGTAGCCGACCCGGTAGATCCCGACGTCGTCGGCGTCGAGGAAGAAGCCGAGCACGAAGTAGTCGACGTGGCCCATCAGCACGAAGACGACGCTGGTCATCGCCAGCGGCACCGAGTACTTCACCAGCGGCCCGGGCGCGACCAGCTCGAGTTCCCGCGAGAGCAGGTCCCAGGCCTTGTAGGTGAAGACGGCGGCGCCGACCGTGATCGCGACGAACAGGCCGACGATGTAGCCGGCGACGAGCCCGAGCAGCCCGAACCCCGCGAGCAACAGCCCCGCGGTGGTGGTAAACCGGACGATCGGCCGCACGAGGTCCCGCATGATGACCCGGTACTGGAGCTTCTTGATGCTGTAGTAGGAGGTCAACAGGACGTTGTAGATCGCCAGCATCGGGATCGTCACCGACAGCAGGAGGAGCCCGACTCGCAGCGCCGGCTCCTGGAAGAACTCGGCGAAGGCGGCGGCGCTGAGCGCGAGCGCGAGCGCGACCAGCGACGACGTCACGAGCACCGTCGCGGTCACCTGGACGATCACGCCCTTGGCCTTCCCGTACTCCTCGTTGTCGAGGTACTGGGGAACGAAGTAGTCGATGGCGAGAGGAAGTCCGAGGTTGGCGAAGACCTGCATGAAGAGGATGACCGACGTCGCTAGCACGAACAGCCCGTACACGGATGGGCTGACGAACCGGGTCATCAGCATGACGATCGCAAACCCCAGCGCGCCGTTGATCACGTTCCCGGCGAACGTGATACTCCCCTGCTTGGCGAGCGTGGTAACGCCTTCGTCCTGGTCGGTCATGGCAACGTGAGTTGTCGGTGGTCGCGACGTCCCGCCGGCGTCGCGTGCGGTCGTCGGTTCGCTCCCGCGGTCGGCTGGGACACGTCAGACACCCGTCGCCGGCTCGAGTTCGTAGCTGTCGACTTCGGCGGCTTCCTCTCCGAAGTGGGGAAACTCGGCGTCGAACGGCCACTCCTCGCCCTCGCCGACGTCCTCGTCGACGTTCTCGATGACGCTCTCGAGTTCCTCGCCCTCGCTATCGAAGAACGTCACCCGGATCTCGATGTACGACAGGGTTCGCTCGCCCGTGTTCCGGACGACGCCCCAGACGTAGACGCGTTCCTCGTCGGTGCCGGGGTCGTCGCGCACGAGGTCGTCCCAGACGATTTCGACGTCGGCGGGCTCGGTGATCTCCTCGGCGTCCTCGGTGAAGTACTCGAGACAGCCCGACAGGGAGAGCGAGGCGGCGACCGCCAGGAACGCGCGGCGATACATCGAGTCGGTCGTTTGCAGCCGCGGGCCTTGAGCGTTCGGGATGGACGATCGAGCCGTCGCAGGTCGACGATCGTCAGACATATCTCCAGCGGTGACAGTCGCGACAGATTTTTCACTACTGGATGTTACCACTTAGTTGTATGAGCGAGTTCGACCAGTTCAGCGACGTCGGCGAAGCGGACGTAACCCGTGCGATCGGCCAGGAGTGGACCGAGGAGTTCATGGACTTCTCGGACTCGGAGGTCATCATCGTCGGCGGCGGCCCCTCGGGGCTGACCGCGGCCAAGGAGCTCTCCGAGCGCGGCGTGAAGACGATGGTCGTCGAGAAGAACAACTACCTCGGCGGCGGGTTCTGGCTCGGCGGGTTCCTGATGAACAAGGTCACCGTGCGCGACCCGGCCCAGGGGATCCTCGAGGAGCTCGAGGTCTCCTACAAGGAGTCCCAGGACAGCGAGGACCTCTACGTCGCGAACGGTCCCGAGGCGTGTTCGGGGCTGATCAAGGCCGCCTGCGACGCGGGCGCGAAGATGCAGAACATGACCGAGTTCACGGACATCGTCATCCGCGAGGACCACAAGGTCTCGGGGATCGTGATGAACTGGACGCCGGTCCACGCCCTGCCCCGCGAGATCACCTGCGTCGACCCCATCGCCGTCGAGGCCGACCTGGTCATCGACGCGACGGGCCACGACGCGATGGCGGTCAAGAAACTCGACGAGCGCGGCGTGCTGGACGCGCCCGGTATCGGCGACGCCGAGGCCAACGCGACCGGGATGGACCAGACCGGCGACGACAGCTACGGCGCGCCCGGCCACGACTCCCCCGGCCACGACTCGATGTGGGTCGGCAAGAGCGAGGACGCCGTCGTCGAACACACCGGCCTCGTTCACGACGGCCTGATCGCGACCGGGATGGCCACCGCGACGACCTACGGCCTCCCGCGGATGGGCCCCACCTTCGGCGCCATGCTCGTCTCGGGCAAGCGCGCGGCCCAGGAGGCCATCGACGAACTCGGCATCGACGCCGATCCCGTCGATATGACCTCGCGGGCGACGCCGGCCGACGACTGATACGGATTGCTGTAACGATTTACCGGCGCAACCGCCGCACGGGTCGCGGTTGCGCCGGTAATGACTTACAGTAAACCGTATGAGACGGAGTGTCGTCCACTACCGTTTTTCGCCCGTCGTCCCACGGAGAGCCCGATACCGGCCGGAATCGCGACGACCCGAACGGCACAGATTTTATATTTCCGGTTCGGTTACCGTAGACGAGAATGGAGTCGTCCTCGTCGAGCGGTCCCGATGTCTGTACGCGAACACGGCGACAGGAGGTCGTCGCCGACCTCGGCCAGCGGGCGCTCGAGACGGACGATCTCGAGGCGCTGCTCGACGAAGCGGCGGACGCCCTCACCGAGGGGCTCGCGCTCGAGCACGCGGCCGTCCTCGAGCGCCGTCCCGCCGACGAGGCGCTGCTCCGGGCGGGCGCCGGCTGGCGTGCGGGACTGGTCGGTTCGGCGACGGTCCCGGCGGGCGCCGACACGCTCGTCGGCGAGGTGCTCCGGCACGAGGAGCCGTTCCTCGTCGAGGACGTCCGCGGCGAGGAGCGCGTCCGCAGTCCCGAGCTGTTCGCCGATCACGGCGTCGTCGGCGGGATCGGCGTCCGGATCGGTCCCGTCGAGGAACCCTGGGGCGTACTGGGGGCGTACGCGACCGACGCCCGATCGTTTACCCCACACGACGCCAGCTTCGTCGAAAGCGTCGCGGCCGTCCTCGGGACGGCGATCGAGAACCGCCGGACTCGCCGGCAGTTCGAGGACACCTACGGTCGGATCTCGGACGCCTTCTTCGCGCTCGACGAGAACTGGGAGTTTACCTACCTCAACGAGCGAGCCCACGAGCTGATCAACCCCGACGATCGGGAGCTCGTCGGCAGGAACGTCTGGGAGACGTTCTCGTCCGCCCTCGAGCGGCAGTTCAAGCCGAAGTACGAGCGCGCGATGTACGACCAGGAGACGGTCTCGTTCGAGGAGTACTACCCGGAGCCGCTGGACAGCTGGTTCGAGGTGCGGGCCTACCCCTCCGAGACGGGGTTGTCGGTGTACTTCTGCGACGTCTCCGAGCGCAAGGAACGCGAGCGCGAACTCGAGCTGTTTCGGACGCTGCTGGATCACTCGAACGACGTCGTCCTGGTGATCGAGCCCGAGTCGGGGCGGGTCCTCGACGCAAACGAGACGGCCTGTCGTCGGCTCGGCTACGACCGGGAGGAGCTGCTCGCGCTCGCGGTCCCCGACATCGAACGACGGTTCGCGGACATCGAGGCGTGGCGCGACCACGTCGAGGACGTCGCCGTCGAGGACGCCGTGACGATCGAAGGGGTCCACGAGCGGAAGGACGGCACGACCTACCCCGCGGAGGTCAACGTCAGCTACGTCGGGATCGACGGGGGCTACATGATCGCCGTCGCCCGCGACATCACCGACCGCAGGCGTCGCGAGCGCCGACTCAGGGAGTCCCAGCAGCAGTACCGAACCCTCGCCGAGAACGTCCCCAACGGGATCGTGACGCTGTTCGACGACGAGCTTCGGTACACGCTCGCGGCGGGACGAACGTTCGACACGCTACCGGTGTCGCCGACCGAGATCGAGGGGCGACTCGTCCGGGAGGTCTGGCCCGACGGGATCGGCGCGACTCTCGAGGACGCCTTCCGGGCCGCCCTCGAGGGCGAATCCCGGGAGGTCGAACTCGAGTACGCCGACCGGGAGTGGGTCGTCCACGTCGTGCCGATCACCGACGGCGACGGCGACGTCTTCGGCGGGATGACCATCGCCCAGGACATCACCGAACGGAAGGAGCGAGAGCGCCAGCTCCGGATGCGCGAGCGCCGGCTCTCGACGCTGATCGAAAACGTCCCCGGGATGGTCTACCGCTGCAAGACCGAGCGCGGCTGGCCCATGACGTTCGTCAGCGACGCCTGCAAGGACCTGACCGGGTACGAGCCGGACGCTCTCGAACGCGGCGAACTCAGCTGGGGCGAGGACGTGATGGTCGAGGCCGATCGCGAACGGCTGTGGGAGACCGTCAACCAACAGGCGGCGAAGGGAGAGCCCTTCTCGGAGACCTACCGTATCGAAACCGCCGACGGCGACCTGCGGTGGGTCAGAGACTACGGCCGCGCGCTCTTCGACGAGGAGGGGTCCGTCATCGACGTGGAAGGGATCATCGCCGACGTCACCGATCGGAAGCGCCTGGAGGAACAGCTCAAGGAGCGACGACGGCAGCTCGAGGCGTCGAACGAGCGCTTAGAACAGTTCGCCTACGCTGCGAGTCACGACCTGCAGGAACCCCTGCGGATGGTCACCAGCTACCTCGGACTGATCGAGAACCGGTACGGCGACGCCCTCGACGAGGACGGCGAGGAGTTCCTCGCGTACGCCGTCGACGGCGCCGAGCGCATGCGCGAGATGATCGACGCCCTCCTCGAGTACTCCCGCGTGGAAACGCAGGGAGATCCATTCGAACCCGTGGATCTGGACGACGTTCTCGAGGACGTTCGCGCCGACCTTCGACTCCGAATCGAGGAGAGCGACGCCGAGATCACGGCCGAGTCGTTACCGCGTGTCGAGGGCGACCCGGGCCAGCTTCGACAGGTGTTCCAGAACCTGCTCGAGAACGCGATCACCTACAGCGGGGACGAACCGCCGCGGATCCACGTCGAAGCCGAGCGAACCGAGACGGGGTGGAAACTCGCCGTCCACGACGAGGGGATCGGGATCGATCCCGACGAGCAAGCGCGCGTCTTCGAGGTGTTCCAGCGACTCCACAGCCACGACGAACACAGCGGGACGGGAATCGGGCTGGCGCTGTGTCGCCGCATCGTCGAACGCCACGGCGGGGAGATCCGGCTCGACTCCGACCCCGGCGAGGGCTCGACATTCACGGTCCTCCTGCCCGACTCGAGGCATCGGTAGCCGACTACGATCGGCCGTACAGCTCCGCGTGATCGGGACAGAACTCGGGTTCGCGGAGCTGAGCCGCGACCAGGTCTTCGTGGTAGTGGGCGTTGAACAGCCGACACCCCTCGCGGTCGCAAAACGGCTCGCCCGTCTCGAGGAAGTGGGACGCCTGCAGGGCGTATCCCTTCAGCGCGTCGGTCGTTCGGGGGTCGTCCTCGATCAGGAAGTCGCCCTCGACGCGGTTCTCGAGGATCTCCCGGGGCGGGGCGTCGCCCGACAGCAGCGAGTGGCGTTGCTTTTCCTTGTAGTACGCCTCGGGCTTGGCGGGCGCCTCGTAGAGCCCGGGCACGGAGAGCAGCGCCGGCTGGCCGAGGACGCTCACCCGTTTGTGCCAGCGGCCGTCGTGGTCGCCCCAGGTGCCGACCGCCCGATCGAGGAGGACGACGTGCAGCGTCTCGAGCCCGCGCTCCTCGGCCGGCAGCGCGCTGTTTACCGCCCGCTGGACCTGCTTGCCGTCGTAGAGCACGCCCCCCTCGCGCTCGGGGTGCTCGAGGGCCCGCTCCTCGTAGCGGATGGTCCCCAGCATCGTGTTCCCGGTCTCGCGGTCGTACGGCGAGGGGACCCGCGCCTCGGCGAACCGCTCGGCGAGGTCGTCTGTCCGGTGGACCTCGAGGAACCGATCCCGGACCGAGACCGTCGCGTCGATCCGGGGCTCGAGCCACTCTGCGATTCCCTCCGCGTCGACGACCGTCGTCGGCGCCCGATAGCACAGAATCTCCTCGACCATGTATTACCTAGTCGTACCACGGAGTGAATCAGTTACGGTCCCGCGGCCGCCGATCGATTTATGTCGCCTCTCGGTCACGTTCCAGATATGTTTCCACCGCCGGTTTCGAACGAATCGATCCTCTCCGACGGGCTGAACCCCCTCACGCGGGCCTACCACGAGGCCGTCGTCTACGAGGACCGCGAGAGCGACGAGTCGCTCTACGAGGGACCGATCGTCGTCCACGCCAACGGCTGGCTCGAACTCGAGGGAAACCGACTGCTCTCGCCGAGCGCGGTTCACCACGTCGACGTCTACGACGACGAACGACCGCCCGCCGAAGGCGACGACCGCGACGGTCGCGACCCGGGCGGCGACGACCGCCGAACCGGCCGGTTCAGCCCCCGGTAGTCGCCTCGAGCGGTCGTTCCCGCACTCGGGTCAGCCGTCCAGAAACGACGGCTCCACCGCCTCCTCAGCTTCGGTCTCCCGCCAAGTGTGCTCGGGCTCCCAGCCGAGTTCCTCGCGGGCTTTCGCCGTCGTAAACGCCGCTTCGTCGCCCTCGAGAGCGCACTCCTCGGGAAGGCCGCCGTAGACGGCCTCGATCGTCGCCGCCGTGGGTCGGCCGAGGTAGTTCTCCGCCGCGGCCGCGAGGTAGGCCTCGTGACCCTCGCGGTCGGCCTCGAGCGCGGCCTCTACCAGCGAGACCAGATCCCGGACGTCGACGTACGACCAGAAGTTGCCGCTCCCCTCGTCTCCGGGTGCGGTCGTTTCGGGGTCGAACGCCTCCCGAACGCGGGCCAGTTGCTGGCTGCCGGGGTAGCTCACCCAGGCGGGACGCAACGACGTCACCGGGACGTCGAAGGCCCGAACCGTTCGCCGGGCGACCACTTCGCCGGCGAGTTTCGAGGTGCCGTAGGGGTCCTCCGGGCGCTGAGGGTGGCTCTCGTCGATCGGGAGAGAGTCGGGCAGGGAGGGGGTCGCCGCGAACGGCATCCCGTAGGTGCTCTCGCTCGAGGTCCAGACCACCTCCGCGTTCGCCCGGCCCGCAGCCTCGAGGACGTGGTAGGTGCTCAGGACGTTCGTCTCGAAGGTCTCGCCGCCCGCGCGGATCCCCATCGCCGGGATGCCGGCGCAGTGGACGACAGCGTCGGGATCGGCGGTTTCGATCAGTTCCCAGGCGGTTCCCTGATCGGTCAGATCCCCCGCGAGGAAGGTGGCGTGCTCGCGCTGGCCGGGCGGACGCTCGAGGTCGACGCCGAGGACCTCGTGGCCCGCGCTCGCGAGGCTTTCGACGATCCAGCTTCCGATCCCGCCGGTCGCGCCGGTGACGACGACGTGCATGACTGACCGTAAACGCTCGAAGACGAAAACTGGACAGATCCTACTCGTCACTGCGGACAGGACCGACCGAGCGTCCCGCGGCGAAACTCTTTTTGCCGCTATCTATGACGGGCCAGGATGGTCAGGGGTCGAAACAAAGCCGTATGGTCCCTCGAGAGGAGGGGTCTTACGACTTTACGTCGATCTCGCGTCGAGGTTGTACTTACCGCGACCAACGGGAGAAAGGGAACTCGGCGGTTACCCGGGGTAGTGACTGACGAGACGACACTACTTTCGAGACGAGCGTATCTCGCCGGTACAGCCGCTGCGAGTACCGCGAGCGTCGCGGGCTGTTTCGGCGGACTCGGCGGTGGCACCGACGAAATCTCGGTCGCGTACATGCCGATCTTTCCGGACCTCCAGTACTTCGTGATGGAGTCGGAAGGCTACTTCGAGGACGTCGACGCCGAGATCGACAGCCGCGAGTTCACCGACGGCCCGGCGATCGTTCAAGCCTACGGCGGAGGCGAGATCGACGTCGCGATGTTCGGAATCGTCCCGTCGATGACTGTCATCGACCGCGGGATCCCCGCGAAGGTGACCGCGGCGAACATCAAAGAGCCGATGGCGATTATGGCCCACGAGGAGTTTCACGGCCTGTGGGACGACCAGGCGGCCGACGCGTTCGCCGCCTGGGAGGACGACCGCGGCGAGCCGTTCCGCTTCGGGACGTTCCCGCAGGGATCGGTGCCCGACATCCTGTTGCGGTACTGGCTCACCGAGATCGGCGTCGACCCCGAGAGCGACGTCGAGATCGTCGAGATCGGCGGCGCGAACGCGACGTTCCAGGCGATCGCCAACGACGAGGTCGACGGCGCCTCGATCATGGAACCCGTCCCGACCCGCGCCGAGATGGAGGAGCTTCCGGTCCGGACGCTGCTTCCCTCCGCCGAGATCATGCCCGGACAGCCGGCCGCGGTCACGCTGATGAGCGACGAGGTCCGCGACTCCGAGGTCGCGAGCCAGTTCCTCTCCCAGCACGTCCGCGCGACGGCGTTCATCGAGGACAACCCCGAGGAGACGGCCGCGATCGTCGAAGACGGGATCGGAATGCCGACGGAGCAGGCCCGGCTGGCGCTCGAGGGACCGCTCTCGAACTTCGTCACCGACCCCGCCGAAATCGAGTCGGCGACGGAGATCTTCTCCGCGTTCGCCCACGAGAACGGACAGATCGACGACGAGCTGTCCACCGAGGAGATCTTCGACTACGACGTCTACGACGAGATTCGAGAATGATCGGCTCGAACGGGGGCGGGGCGTAATGGCGACCGACGTCGAGGGGAGCGTTGATCGATCGGCGGTCGACACCGGTTCGCCGATCGCCGGGATCGACCTTCGCCGAGCGGTGCTCGGCGTCGGCGGAGTGTTCGGGTTTCTCGGACTCTGGTGGCTCCTCTCGCTGTTCCAGCCCGCGTACGTGCTTCCGTCTCCGGTCGCCGTCGCCGAGACGTTCGTCGCCGAGGCCGCAAGCGGCGACATGACGACGGCGATCGGACAGAGCGTCCGCCACTGGATCCCCGGCGCCGTCATCGGCACGGGCCTCGGTATCGCCGCCGGGGTCGCCCTCGGCTGGAGCGCGCTCCTCGACGACGTCTCCGCCCCGGCCGTGCGCGTCCTCCGGCCGGTTCCGCCGCTGGCGCTCACCGGGTTCGCGATCGCGTGGTTCGGCATCAACCACGCCGGCGCCGCCTTCATCATCGCCGTCGGCGCGTTCTGGATCAACTTCTACGCCGCCTACGGGGGCGTCGAGGGCGTCTCCGAAGATCTCCTCGACGTCGCACGGAGCCTCGGCGTTCGAGGCGACCTCGACCTCGTGCGGTCGGTCGTCGTCCCCGCGGCCTCCCCCGAGATCATGACCGGCATCCGAACCGGAATCGGCCGCTCCTGGATGCTCGTCGTCGCCGCGGAGATCTTCGGCGTGCCGGGGATCGGCCGGGAGATCCTTCGCGCGTCGAACAACCTGCAGGTCGACGTGGTCATCGCGTACATCCTCGTATTGAGCGGACTCTTCCTCGTCGTCGACGCCACGTTCCGCGCGGTCCAACGGAGGGTGCTTTCGTGGCGATAGACGACGCCTCGCGCGTTCGGGTCGAGGACGTCGGCAAGCGCTACGATAGCGACCAGGGCCCGGTACAAGCCCTGGAAGGCGTTTCCTTCGAAGTCGAACCCGGCGAGTTCGTCTGTCTCGTCGGGCCGTCGGGCTCCGGGAAGACCACGCTGTTTCGCGTCGTCGCCGGCCTCGAACGGCCGACGTCGGGGACCGTCTACCTCGACGACGACCCCGTGACGGAGCCCAACGCCGATATGGGGATCGTCTTTCAGGAGTACCACCTGTTTCCGTGGCGGACCGTTCGCGGCAACGTCGGCTTCGGCCTCGAGAAGGGCGGCGTGCCGGCCGACGAACGCGAGCGACGCGTTCAGGAACTGATCGACCTCGTGGGTCTTGCGGAGTTCGAGGGAAGCTATCCCAAGGAACTGTCCGGCGGAATGAAACAGCGCGTCGGGCTCGCGCGGGCGCTGGCGGTCGATCCGGCGCTTTTGCTCATGGACGAACCGTTCGGGGCCGTCGACGCACAGACGAAGGAGATGCTCCAGGACGAACTGCTCGACATCTGGGGACGAACGGGGAAGACGGTGCTGTTCGTGACTCACGACATCGAGGAGGCCGTGAAGCTCGCCGACCGCGTCGTCGTGATGGATGCTGATCCGGGTCGAGTGAGTGAGATCGTCGAGATCGACGTCCCGCGTCCACGGTCGCGGACCGACGACGGGTTCGGCGAGCACTACGAGCGGATTCTGGATCTCATCCGCGACTGAATCCGCTTCGTTCGACGGCCCCCGTCGCTCAGTCGTCGGCCGCCGGTAGCGTAAACGTAAACGTCGACCCTTCGCCAGGTTCCGAGTCGAGCCGGATCTCCCCGCCGTGGCGCTCGACGATGCGCTCGCAGAGCGCGAGCCCGATGCCGGTCCCGTCGTACTCCTCGGCGGAGTGGAGTCGGTTGAAGACGGTGAACACGCGCTCCTGCTCGTCGGGATCGATCCCGATCCCCTCGTCCCGAACCGAGATCGCCCACCTGGAGCCGCATCGGTCGGCGTCGATTCGGACCTGCGGGGGCTCGTCGCCGCTGTAGGTGATCGCGTTCTCGAGCAGGTTCTGGAACACCTGTCGAAGCTGGCTCCCGTCGCCGTGGACCCGTGGAAGCGATCCGGTCGCGATCTCGGCGCCGCTCTCCTCGATTCGCAGCTGCAGG
>NZ_JBLRWX010000041.1:0-32240 GCF_047921035.1 Natronococcus sp. | reverse complement strand
CGGCGCGACCGTGGCGCTCTTTTTGGCCGTGCAACTCGGCGCGCTGGCGCTGATCGAGCCGTTCCACGACGCCGATCGGCAGGCCGTCGAGGATCCGGAGAATCCGACCAACAGCCTCGTCTACTTCGCGGTGATCCTCGTCGCGACCGGCTTTATGCTCGCGACTTTCCGGTACAACCTCGAGTGGGTTATCAGGGCGCTGGTCATCGGCGTGAGCGTTTTCCTCGCCTGGTTCGTGCTCACCGAACTCGTTCCGCCGGTGGTCACGGCGGGGTCGATCAACGTCGTCGCCGTCGGCGCAGCCCTCGGCGTCGGCGTCGCGCTTCTGTTGTACCCGGAGTGGTACGTCATCGATCTCACCGGCGTGCTGATGGGCGCCGGCGCTGCAGCGCTGTTCGGGATCAGTTTCGGCCTCCTGCCCGCCATCTTGCTGCTCTCGGCGCTGGCGATCTACGACGCCATCAGCGTCTACCGGACCGAACACATGCTCGACCTCGCCGAGGGCGTGATGGACCTCAAGATCCCCGTCGTGCTGGTCGTTCCGACGACGCTGTCGTACTCCTACCTCGCCGACGGCCCCGAGGCGACCCTCGAGGAGGATCGAAACGACGGGGTGCCGACTCCCGAGGGGTCCGACTCGAGTCGGGCCGAGGAGGGGTCGGTCGACGCCGGCCGCGACGCGCTGTTCATCGGGCTGGGCGACGCCATCATCCCGACGATCCTGGTCGCCAGCGCGGCGTACTTCCTCGAGGCGGGCGCGCTCGACGTGCCGGGAATCGCGCTGAACGTGCCCGCGCTGGGTGCGATCCTCGGGACGCTGGCCGGACTGCTCGTGCTCCTGGGGATGGTCCTGAAGGGGCGGCCCCACGCCGGGCTCCCGCTGCTCAACGGCGGCGCGATCGGGGGCTACCTGCTGGGCGCGCTCGCGAGCGGCGTCTCGATCGCGACCGCGCTCGGGCTCTAATCGGAGAGCGGCTCCTCCTCCTCGCTGGTCTCGACGATCTCCGCGTCGACGTCGTCGCCGTGCTCGAGCCCCTGGACCATCACGTCGATCCGATCGCGCTCGGAGTCGATCGGGAAGTCCTCGAGGTCGGGGTAGACGCCGACGATCACGAGGTGGTCGTCGCCGGACTCGTGCTGTGCGACGTCGAGCAGGACGTCGATCCCGTGTTCGCCGTGTAACATTGCCTCGCCCTCGTAGGTCTCGAGCAAGATTGTGTCCTCGAGGGCGGCGACCGAGCGTTCGCCGATCGACTCCTCGATCGTTAGCTCCTCGTACTGGTCCTGGATCTCCCGGACGATCTCCTCGTTGTCCATCTCGCCGACCGGATTGAACTCCTCGCCGGCGACGCTGACCTGCGGCGTCGTGATGACGGCGAAGACACCGGCCTCGATCTCGCCGCCGAAGATGCCAAGCGGCAGGTCGATCGTCCGGGTGTACTCGGAGCCGTAGCTGGTCACTTCGATCTCCTGGCCGGCGACGGATTCGGTGGAGACGATCTCCTCGGTTCCCTGGTAGTCGTAGCCCGTGTCGTCGGTCGCGCTCTCGGCGACGACCGCCGGTGCGGCCGCAAACGTCGTCGCGTCCTCGAGGAAGTCGTCCAGACACCCGGCCGAGAGACCGACACCGCCGACCGCACCCGCGGCGATGAACTGTCGTCGATTCATTTAGTCTGAAAGAACCGCCTGGCAGGCATAAGTGGCGCGGCCGACTCGAGGCGTCCGTTTCGTGATCAGCAGTTCGGAGAAGAAATTCACCAATCCTCCTCACCAGTGACGGTTCTACGTCCCGACATGAGTAGTATGGACCGTCCGGCGTTATGTCTGCAGTGCGTACTGAACGGTACCCCTCCTTAACAACTGTCCGTCGCACTCTGCGAAAGAGTCAATTTTCGTACTCCGAGAATTTCGCACTAAGAGGCGTCATGGGGGAAGATGTCGGTCATACACGTTCCGTCGGTGACCAATCGCCTCAACGATGAGAATATTGTCGTCGCGATTCCATGTGATGATCGCTCGGTAGTCGCCGGCGCGAAGTTTGTAATATGGGTAGCCGGAAAGACGCTCGAGTCGGTGTTCGGTCCAGTCAGTCGCCTCGTCGACTTTGTTCATCACACGATCGGCGACTTGCGGATCAAGGTTTTCGAGGTGGCCGATCGCTTGCTCAGTGTACTCGACGTCAGTCATTCAAGCCGAGGCGTTCACGAACGTCGTCGGCTGATTGCGTTTCGCCCTGCTCCCGCTGCTCGCGGCTCTTTTCAAGCTCTTCGAGCGTCTTGTCAGAGAGCCTCGTCGGTGGATCGATCCAGTCGCGGAGTGCATCACGGATCGCTTCCGACCGCGAGGTGTACCCGCGACGCTCGTACTCCTCGTCGATCTCCTCGAGGAGGTGATTTGGAACCCGGACGTCGATCTTTGAGGTGCCGTCACCATTTCTTTCACCGCTATCATTGGTGTCAGTGCTCATTATTGTGTGAGACGTGCGTCTCACAGATAACTGTTTGTCCCTGTATGGAACGCCGTGTCTACATTTCACAGCTACACGGATCGATCAGCGGGTCGCTTTTCGTTCGTCAATCGGCAAACTTCGAAGTTATGCGGGACCATCGGTCGAGCTTCGATATAACAGAATGTGATTTACGGGACGCAGAGTGGACAGTCAGAGGACGACTGTCGATCCCATCACTCGAGAAATTCACCGAACGAGAGGGGCGTGAAACCGATCCGACCGGAGAATAGGTCTCGACGGCTACTCGCCGGAGGGGAGCCGATAGCTCGCTCCCTCGTCGGTGTCCTGAACCTCGACGTCGAGCCCCTCGAGTTCGTCCCGAAGTTCGTCGGCCCGCTCGTAGTTGCCGGCCTCGCGTTCCTGCTCGCGCACCTCGAGGACGAGTTCGACGACGTCGCCCGCGAGCTCCGCGCTGCCGTCGGTCTCCCCGGTAAAGGAGAGCCCGAGCACGCCGCCGAGCTCCTCGAGCGTCTCGACCGCCCGCCGCAGTCCGCGGTAGTCGGCGGGCTCGCCCTCGCCGCCCTCGAGGTGGCGGTTGATCGCCGCCGCGATCTCGAGCAGCGCCGACTGGGCCTCGCGAGTATTGAAGTCGTCGTTCATCGCCTCGGTAAAGGCCTCGCGGGCCTCATCGACTGCCTCACGGAGTTCGCCGTCCTCGGCTTTGGTGCCCGCGTTCGGCGAGTCGATCGCCGCCGTCGCCGCCTCGTAGGCGCGCTCGAGGCGGTCCCACCGTTCCTCGGCCTCGGCGATCGTCTCGTCGGAGTACAGCTGCTGGCTGTTGTACGACCCCGCGGTGAGGAACGTTCGGACGACGTTCGTTCCCAAGCTGTCGACGGCCTCCTCGACCGTGACGAAGTTCCCTAGGCTCGAGGACATCTTCTCCTCGTCCATCTGGAACAGCTCGCAGTGGAGCCAGTACTTTGCGAACTGCTGGTCGGTCGCGGCTTCGGACTGAGCGATCTCGTTTTCGTGGTGGGGAAACACGAGGTCCCGGCCGCCGACGTGGATGTCGAGGGTGTCCCCGAGGTGGGTCGTGCTCATCGCCGAGCACTCGATGTGCCAGCCCGGTCGTCCCTCGCCCCACGGCGACTCCCAGGTCAGGGCGGTCTCGCAGGCCGCCTCGGCGGGCGCGGCTCCCTCGTGGCGGTGTTCCTCGATCGCCTCGCTGTCGACGCCGTCGGCCTTCCAGAGCGCGAAGTCCGCGGGATTGCGCTTCTCGGAGCGCTCGTCGGGATCGCCCTGGGATTCGATCTCCTCGAGTTCCTGGTTCGAGAGCTTGCCGTACTCCTCGAAGCTGGTGACGTCGAAGTAGACCGAGCCGTTCGCCTCGTAGGCGTACCCCTTCTCCAGCAGGGTCTCGACGAGGTCGATGATCTCGGGGACGTGCTCCGAGACGCGGGGGTAGACCTCCGCCCGCAGGAGGTTCAGCGAGCGCATGTCCGCGAGGGTGCGCTCGATGTACGTCTCGGCGACTTCCGCCTCGTCCTCGCCGAGATCGTCCTCGCCGACGCGGGCGACGATCTTCTCGTTGACGTCGGTGAAGTTCTCGACGTGGCGCACGCCGTAGCCGAGCTGTTCGAGCCAGCGGTGCATGACGTCGACGTGGACCCACGAGCGGGCGTGGCCCAGGTGGGGCGGGTCCGAAACCGTCAGGCCGCAGTAGTAGAGCAGCACATTGTCGGGGTCCTGCGGCTCGAACGGCTCCGCCTCGCCCGTCAACGTGTTCGTCACGTACAGGGTCATTACAGGGGTGTATCCGCGGGTTACAGTTAAAACGTGTCTTTGGATCTACTGCCGTGTCGAAACCGGTCGACGCGTGCGTTCGAGGGAACGCTACTCCGGGACGGGGACCGCCTCGAGGGCGTCCTCGACCGTTCGAAGGGCGTCGGCCCCCTCGAGGCCCTCGACGACGAGCATCATCGCCCCCTCCCCGACGCCGGCTGCGGTCGGCTCGATCCCCTCGACCTCGAGTCGCCGCAGCGTCTCCCCGAGCGCGACCGCGTCGACGTCGCCCGTCGCGACGATCGCCGTCAGGTCGCCACTGTCGGATCTAAACGACGTCCCGCCGATCGCGAACAGCGCCGTCTCGGGCTGGGAGCCGTCGATCGACGCCGGCGTGATTCCGCGCTCCATCCTGACCCGGACCTCTCGGGCGTCGGTCTCGAAGGCGGGAAGCTCCTCGGCGTAGCGCCGGATCGCCGTCGCGACCGCGTCGGTCTCGCCGTCGACGTCGAGATACCGGGCTGCCGCGGTGTAGTTGACGACTCCGGCCCGCAGTGCGGCGACGAGAAACGGTTCCCCGTCAACGGCTCGACGCGTTTCGCTCGCGAGCGACATAGGTGTACAGCTGTGACACGCCACTGTGAAGGGATAAGCCTCGTGATCGGCGGCGACCGCGGCGTTTTTGCCGCGAGCGCCCCATCGATCGGGTATGAAACCCGACGACGTCGAAGCCGTAATCGAATCCGAACTCGAGGGCGCCGAGGCAACCGTCACGCACGCACGTGACAAACACGACGACGACCACCTCGCCGCGACGGTCGTCTCGCCGACCTTCGAGGGCGAGTCGCTGGTCGGCCAACACCAGCAGGTGTACGACGCCCTCGAGGACCACATGACGACCGACATTCACGCCCTCGAGCTGTCGACGTACACGCCCGAGGAGTACGACGACCTCGAGTAGCCGGCGTCGGTCGCCCCCGTGACCCGCGTTCCGATCGGTCCCCGTCCGAGCGACGGTTCGAACCACAGGATACTCGTGTTCGCTCGCGAGAATGTTCGTATGGAGTCGCTTCACCCGCGGATCAGGCTGCTGTGGATCGCACAGACGGCGATCCTGGCGGCCGTGCTCGGTGCCGTCCTCGTCGCCGTCGACCGGTGGATCACCCCCGTGCCGACGGCCGGACTGGTGGGGATCGTCGCCGTCGCGGCGGTCCTGGGTATCGCCTACGCCCTCCGTCTCTACCAGATCTGGCAGTTCGAACTCCAGGGCGACGCCCTCTATCTCGAGCGCGGCGTCATCACGTTCGTCGAAACGGCCGTCCCGTTCGTCCGAGTCCAACACGTCGACACGCAGTTCGGCCCCGTCGAGCGAACGCTCGGACTCTCGAGCGTCGTCGTCTACACGGCCGGCTCGCGCAACGCCGACGTTCGGATCCCTGGGTTGACGCCCGACCGGGCTCGAAAGCTACAGGATACGCTGCGGGAACTGGCCGTCGAGAGCGAGGCCGACGACGCCGTATGAACCGGCTGCATCCGTTCAGCGCGGTCGTCTACGCGCTCCGGTACGGCCTGCTTTGGCTGTGGGTACCGTTCTTCCTCGTCACCGCCCTCGCGGGGACCGTCGCAGCCGTCAGTATCGCCTGGCTACCGGTGGTCACGGCGCTCGGCTTCCTCTTTGGCGCCGCGTACGGCGTCGTCTACTACTACCGCTTCGAGTACGGAATCACGCCGGACACGTTCGACGTCGCCTCCGGGGTCGTGGCGCGTCGCTCCCGCGAGATCCCCTACCGACGGATCCAGAACGTCGACGTCCGGCAGGGCGTGTTACAGCGCGTCCTCGGGCTCGCGGTCGTCACCGTCGAAACCGCCGGCGGCGGCAACAGCGAGGCCGCACTCCAGCTCGTGAGCAAGTCGGAGGCCGACCGCCTCCAGCACCAGATCCGTCGTCGAACCGCCGGCGTCGAGGCCGGCGACCGCGACCAGCCCGCATCCGACGCATCCCTCGAGGACGATCGACCGACGGCGGGCAAAGCGCCCGGCGAGCAGCCGCCTCGACCCGATCGAGGCGCAGAATCGCCGTCCGTTTCCGAGGCACGGTCCCGGCGCGAGCCGGCAGAACCGAACCGAAAGCGACTGTTCGCCCTCGAGTCCCGCGAGCTCCTGTTGTACTCGCTGACGACACTGCGGCCGGCCGCCCTCGCCGCCGTGGGGTTCCTGTTTTTCTTCGCGACCGATACGATCCTCGACGTGCTCGTGGCCGCCTCTCAGCCGTTCGGCGGCCCCCAGGACCTCCAGACGGGCGACACGCAGAGCTACGGCGTGCTGACGGTCGTCTCGATGGTAAACGGGATCGTCGTCACCTACCTCGTCAGCGTCGCCTACACGTTCGCGACGTACTACGACTTTCAGCTCGGTCGCGTCGACGACGACTTCGTCTACGAGCGGGGACTGCTCCAGCGCTACAGCGGCTCGATCCCCGCGGAGAAGGTCCAGTCGGTCACGATCACCGACAACCCGCTCCAGCGGCTGATCGACTACGCCGGACTGTGGGTCGAGACTGCCGGCTACGGCCCCGACAGCAGCGGCGGCAGCCAGTCGGCCGTCCCGCTGGCTCGATCCACCCACGTCCACCGGTTCGCGGAAAACCTCACGCACGTCGAGACGCCCGCATTCGAGAGCCCATCGCCGATCGCCCGGCGTCGCTACCTCGTTCGCTACTCCCTGATCGCGGCCGTGATCGTCGCGGCTGTCCTCGGACTCGCGCAGGTGACGCCCCTCGAGCGGTGGTATCTCGCCGCGGTCGTCTTCGCGGCGGTCCCGCCTGCCGCCCATCTGCGGTACGTTCATCTGGGGTACTACGTCGGCGAGGACCACCTGGTGATCCGACGCGGGTTCTGGCGCCGACGGACGACCGTCATCCCCTACTTCCGGATCCAGACCGTCTCCACCCGGCGGTCGATCTTCCAGCGCCGACTCGGCATCGCCTCGCTGATCGTCGACACCGCCAGCTCGCGAACGCTATTCTGGGACACCCCGACGATCTACGACGTCGACCTCGAGGACGCCCGCGGCGTCCACCGGACCGGCCGCACGCGTCTGCAGTCGGCCCTGCGGGAGCGGGCTCGCGCCGACGACGCCGGCTTTTCGGTGGATTTTACCTGACCCCTCTCGAGGTGTCGGGTATGACACGCGACGACGAGTTCCGCACCGAGGAGGACAGTCTCGGCGAGATGCAGGTGCCGGCCGACGCCTACTGGGGCGCCCAGACCCAGCGCGCGATCCAGAACTTCCCGATCTCCGGGATTAGCTTCGGACGGCGGTTCGTCCGCGGGCTCGGCGTCGTCAAGAAGGCCGCCGCACAGGCCAACCGCGACCTCGGACTGGTCGAGGACGAGGTCGCCGAGGCGATCGTCGAGGCCGCCGACGAGGTCATCGCTGGCGAGCACGACGACCAGTTCCCGGTCGACGTCTTCCAGACCGGCTCCGGGACCTCCTCGAACATGAACGCAAACGAGGTCATCGCCAACCGCGCCGCCGAGATCATGGGCGCGGAGATCGGCGACCGCGTCGTCCACCCCAACGATCACGTCAACTACGGCCAGTCGAGCAACGACGTGATCCCGACCGCGATGCACGTCGCTTCCCTCGAGGCCGTCGAGAAGGACGTGATTCCGGCGCTGGATACCCTGCGCGAATCGCTCGCGGAGAAAGAGGAGGAGTTCGACGACGTCGTCAAAACCGGCCGCACGCACCTTCAGGACGCCACGCCCGTCACGCTGGGCCAGGAGTTCTCGGGGTACCGCACCCAGGTCGAAAAGGGCCTCGACCGCGTCGACAAGGCTCGCGACCACCTCGCGGAACTCGCGCTGGGCGGCACCGCCACCGGAACGGGCCTGAACACCCACGAGGAGTTCCCCGGCCGCGCCGCCGAGTACATCACGAAGGAGACCGGCGTCCAGTTCCGCGAGGCCGACAACCACTTCGAGGCCCAGGCGGCCCACGACGCCATGAGTGAGGCCCACGGCGCCCTCCGGGTCGTCGCGGGCTCGCTGAACAAGATCGCCAACGATCTTCGCCTGCTGGCGTCGGGACCGCGTAACGGCCTCGGCGAGATCGAACAGCCCGAGAACCAGCCCGGCTCCTCGATCATGCCCGGCAAAATCAACCCCGTCGTCGCCGAGGCGGTCAACCAGGTCCACAAGCAGGTCGTCGGCAACGACGCTGCCGTCTCCGCCGGCGCCGCGGAGGGCCAGATCGATCTCAATCTCTACAAGCCCGTGCTCGCCCACAACTTCCTGCAGTCCGCAGAACTGATCTCGAACTCGAGCCAGATCTTCGCCGAGCGGTTCGTCGACCCGCTCGAGGCCAACGAGGAGTACTGCCGGGATCGGGTCGAGCAGTCGATGGCGATGGCAACCTCGCTGAACGTCCACATCGGCTACGACAAGGCCAGCGAGGTCGCCAAAACGGCGCTCAAGGAAGACAAGACGGTCCGCGAGGTCGTCCTCGAGAAGGGCTACCTCGACGAGGAGGAAGCCGACGAGGTGCTCGACCCTCGCAAGATGACCGAACGCGGAATTCTGGGTCGAGAGGAGTAACCCCCCGCTCCAAACGCGCGTTTCACCACCCTCTCATCACAATCCTGTCATAGTGTAACAGTCGACGACGGGTCGCGCTCGAGTCGTCGGGAACCTCTCGCGAAACGAAGCACACGGACTCGAGTACTATCGATCGCTGATCGTTCTTTCTTGTCGGACAGTCGAATCCAAACCGACCGAAAGAGGCCAAATCAAGCGTGATCCGGCCGCAAGAAAAGAACCCAAGCAGTTTTTACGGATGCTCGCGTCAGACGAAATATGCACACCTGTCGTAACTGCAACCAGTCGTTCCAGACCGAACTCGCCCTCGAGCTCCACCGGGATACCTGCGAGAAAGCCCAACTGTTCTGTCAGGTATGCGGCGACCGGTTCCGCGAGCGGGACGCGACCGAGGACGGGTGGCACTACGAGTGTCCCGACGAGGACTGCGACGGAGAGGGGCTCCGAGAGGACCTCTATCAGGTCGACGACGTCCGAACGGCGACACACTGACCGCCCCGGCTCTCGGCTCCTTTCCGTTCTGCGCTCTCTCCGCTCCTGGCTCCCGCTCGATTCCGAGATCCGACTTTTTATTCGCGCGCCTTCCCTTCGGTTCCTCATGGAGCGACTCAATCCCCGGGTCCGCGTCGTCTGGCTGTTCTTGGCGGTGGTCCGGGCCGGAATCGTCGGCGGCTTTCTCGTCGGCGCCGCGTTGGTACTCTCGGAGACGGGACTGTGGGCGAACTCGCCGGACCTGCTCGTTCCGGGCGCGATCGGTCTCGCGGTCGCCCTCGGACTCGTCCGGGTCGTCGTCGCCTGGCGGCGCTACGCCGTCTGGCGCTTCGAAGTCCAGGACGACGGCCTCTACATCGAGCGGGGCGTCTTCACCCGGATCAAGACCGTCGTCCCCTACGTCCGCGTCCAGCACGTCGACTCGAGGCGGTCGCCGATCGAGCGGGCGACCGGGCTGGCGACGGTCGTCGTCTACACCGCGGGCTCGCGAAGCGCCGACGTCGCGATCCCCGGCCTGACCCCCGAGCGGGCCGAGCGGCTCCGCGAGGACCTGCGCGGGCTCGCGATCGAGAGCGAGGGTGAGGACGCGGTATGAGGAAACTCCACCCGCTCTCGATCGCGGTCCGATCGATCTCGCGTAGCGTCAACGTCGGCCTCCTCTTTTTTATCGCCGGCGTCTTCGCCTCCCCCGGCGGTGCCGGGGGGACGCTTGTCTCCGTCGGCGGGATGGTGTTGCTCGGAATCGTCGTCGCGGTCGTCTACGAGGTCGCCTACTACGAGCGGTTTCGCTACGAACTCACGAGCGACACCTTCGACGTCGCCTCCGGGGTTCTCGCGAGACGCGATCGGGAGGTTCCCCTCCGGCGAATCCAGAACGTCGACGTCCGACAGCCGGTTCTCAGCCGACTGTTCGGGCTCGCGGCCGTCCACATCGAGACCGCCGGCGGCGGCCAGACCGAGGTCTCCCTGCAGTACGTCGACGAGGAGGAAGCTCGACGGCTCAGGCGCCAGCTCCGCCGCGGCGCGCGAGCCGAACGCGACGAGGACGACGAGTCGGCGTCGGAGACTCGAGACGCGGCCGACGAGGACGAGGAGGAACTCCTCTTCGAGATTCAGCCTCGCGAACTCGCGATCCTCAGCGTGTTCACGATCGACCCCGGAGCCAGCCTGCTGGGTGGGATCGCGCTATCCTTTCTCAGCGGGTTCGATCCGACGACGCTGATCCCGGCCGACCTGGTCGACGGCCTGCCCGGCGCGGAGGGCGGACTCGTCGCGCTCGCCTGGCTCGTCGTCCTGTTCCTGCTCGCGGCCTGGGTCGTCAGCGCCGTCCTCACCTTCAACCGCTACTACGGGTTCCGGCTCACCCGCGTCGACGACGAACTCCACTACGAGCGGGGGCTCGTCCAGCGCTACAGCGGTACCATCCCCCTTGAGAAGGTCCAGACGCTGACGATCACCGAACGTGTTCCCTTCCGGTGGTTCGGCTACGGCGCGCTGGCGGTCGAAACCGCCGGCTACGCACCCGGACAGGGCTCTCGAGGGACGGAGTCGGCGATCCCGCTCGCCGGCTACGACCGCGTCGTCGGGCTGGCCCGGTCGATCGAACCGTTCGGCGAGGTCGAACTCGAGGCCCCGCCCAAGCGCGCACGAGAACGGTACGGCGTGCGGTACCTGCTGGTCGTCGCCGCGTTAGTCGCCGCCGGCTACCTGCTCGTGGTCGCGACGGCCCTCGAGCGGTGGTACCTCCCCGCTGCACTGGTCGTCCTCGTTCCCGTCGCGGCTCACCTGAAGTGGCGCAATCGGGGCCACCAGCTCGGCGACCGCTACGTCTTCGCCCGGACCGGGTTCTGGAACCGGACGACGAAGGTCGTCCCCTACTACCGCGTGCAGGCCGTCGTCCACACCCAGTCGATCTTCCAGCGACGGCGCCGCCTGGCGAGCGTCACCGCCGACACCGCCAGCTCGGCCTCGCTGCTCGGCCGTGCGGCGATCGCCTACGACGTCGATAGCGAGCGCGGGCTCGAGATGCAACTCGAGATCGAGGAGCGGCTACAGGAACGGCTTCGGGCCCGAAAGCGAGAGCGGACGGTCGGGGAGTGGTTCGAAAACGAAAACGGTTCGATCGGTGACGACCCTTGCTCCGATACCGGATGACTTAGAGTCGTTGAACGGGATCGATTCCAATTGCATATCGCGATATAAGATTCATAAGTTCGACTCCGAACACGTTCTTGGAATCCATAAATTAGATTTAACACCGATAGCAATTACTGTTAGGGTCTGATATATCCCTACGGAGATGGACGACCGGCTTTATGGTCACGAGTGGTTCAAGATCCGTAACCGAATCCTGAATCGGGATGAAAATACATGTAGAAATTGCGGTGAGACGACCAACTTGGTCGTTCACCATGTCGTGCCGATACAGACGCGAGGGACGAACCGTCCGGATAATTTGCTTACCCTGTGTCGTGATTGTCATCGTGCCGCTCACGGTCATCGTCGAGGGAGAAAGGAAACTTCGTCTCCTCCATCAGCTGCCCGATCCGTTTTCTCGAAATCGACAATCGCCGATATGTGTTCCAGTATTTGTCATCCGCTCTCGCTGGCGATGATCAGTACGGTTGCAAAAACCGGGATTGGCCTCGGAGAATTATGTAATCTCTCGATTAACGACATCGATATCAACATCTCGGGTACAGGAACGGTAGCCGAGTTCGATGGATCCGGTCTGATTGTTCGTTACGGTGGGAACCTTCCGTACAGCAACCGCCGAGAGCGGAACCAACGTACTCTGATCCCAATAGATAATCAATTGGAACATATCCTGTCGCAATGGCTGGCTATCCGTCCGGACCATCCCGAGAACGACGCACTGTTCCGGGAAACCAGGGAGAACTGGGGAGAACGTGTTTCGCCGGCATCTGTTCGGTACATCTTCGAGAAAGTTGGCCGAGAACACGGACATTACTCGACGGATAACGAACTAAATAACTTCACTCCGATCGCGCTCCGATACTTTTTCAGAGAACGATTTGCAGGACCACCTCACCATCGGGAATATATTCTAGGAACGTACACGGATTCGGAGATTGATTTCTCCGCTCTCGAGAACGAGTACCGCCGAACTATCTTTCAGATCTAAGCGGCGAATCAGGTCGAAGCCTGTAGATGTTCTCGAGGTACGTTCTTCGGACACGATCTCCCCAGTTGTGGGTGTAGGTATCGATGATATCGCTTGCGACATCTCCCCGAAGGTACTTGACGATCCCGCGGTCCCCCGTTCGGTCCCGCAGGTGGGTCGTAAAGAAGTGCCGGAAGTAGTGAGGTGTCACGTTCTCGGTCGCCCCGCCGCCGGCTCGGTACCACCCATGCTTGCGAGCATATTTTTCAACTGTCTGGTGAACGATATCTATTGTCAACCGTTCACCCCATCGTTTGGCTGTTCCAACAAACAATGGCTGTGCGGGATTTTGGGTGTCGGGACGGACACTCAACCACCGAATCAGTGTCTCCTTGAGCTCTTCGTCGATCGGGATAACGGTCTCACGTTTACGCTTGTTGGAGGCTGCCCGTACTTCACCGCCGGACTCGTTCCCGTGAGTGTGTTTTGCAGACACATACAGCGAATCGGGTTGTTTTGTAATCTGCGCTCGCGGATTCCACCACATCGCGTCGTGATCGAGATTGAGATCAATCAGATCGAGATTGCAGAGTTCGCCGGACCGCATTCCCGTTTTTAGTAGCGTGATGATGAGTGCTCTATCCAGGGGGTGATGGACAGTAGCAACGAACTTGCGCATCTCCAGCAGAGATAGGTCTCGCCGTGAGGGGTTTGATTCAATCGATTCGCTCATTTCTTCTAATACGAGCTCCATCGGGTTCTCGTCGTGGCGACCAACACGAACTAGGTAACTGTAGAACCGGTTGAGATACGAGGTGTAACTTGCGACCGTACTTTCCGAGTACTGAGTGCGGAGTTCATGTGTGAAGGCCATGCAGTCCCTGTACTCGGCCTCTACGGGAGATTTCCCGAACTCCCCCTCGAGATACGCTTCGAATTCGAGGAGGACACGACGGTACGCGGATATCGTCCGGTCATTTCGTCCGTGGTGCTCGATGTCCTCGAGGAAATACGTGATCGATTCGGCGCACTCACTCATTGTCCATCCGAACGTATCCGCCGTCACGTCCGCTGTATCGAACGTGGTTTTCGTCCTGTAGCGTGCTTAGTGCAGCATCGACATCGTCCTCGATATCGGCGACCAGTTCGTCGATAAGTTCGTCCCAGTCGAGGACTTCCTCCTGATCGAGTACCGTCAGAATTCGGTCCTCGAGATCAGCAGTACCGGACTCCGTGTCCGGATTCGACTCGGTCGGTTCAGAGTTCGTCGGGATTTCGAACTCGCGTCGGCCGGCCTGGACCATCGTCCGAACGAACTCACTCTGACTCATCTCCAATTGGTCGGCGTGATCGTTCCATTCCTGTTTCTGGTACCGGGGGACGTAGGTTTTCACTGCGGCCCGCTCGTCGTCGGCCATATCTTGCTCTCGATTTCTGTACACTTCAACCTATCCCACTAATACAAATAAGGGTATTTATTTGTATTTGAGGATAGAGAATAGAGGGAGGATACAGAATTATTTGGCTGGATAGCGCCACTATATCTGTACTTCCAGTCCCACATATACAAATAATAATCCCCAAGCACGATCTTCCGTTTGTAGTCGATTGAGACTGCGGCGGCCACCAGTAAATGGCTGTGATTTGATATACGTCCCTCCGGGCGTAGACCCTAGGGGTCACGGCCCCAAAACACCGGTCTTCGAATTGCATAGATTCGACGACTATCGCTGTCGGTGGAATCACATTTCGGCTCTCGCCGTCCAGGTCGACACTGCCTTCGATATACGTGCGACGCCAAAACTGATAACGGTCCAAGACTTCGTTCTCTGACACTCGACCTGACACGACATTCGTACACACTCGAGGACCTCCAGGCCGAGAACCGGGTTCGCTACAGCGGGCGCCACGGCGGGTACACGCTCGTGGGTGACGATGGCGAGTAGCGCCGACGCCCCCGACGCGATCGAGGATCCGATCGCGTACTTCCTGGACGACCAGCGCTACCACGGCAAAAGCGAGCGCACCCTCGAGGCCTACGAGCGAGTGCTTCGCCAGTTCGAGGGGTTCGTCCGCGAGCGCTTCGACGCCGAGACGGTGTCGGCGGTCGGTCGACGGGAGTGTATGGCCTGGGTTCACTCGCTTCGCGAACGGTTCGAATCGAGTACGATCGCGACCTACGCCTCCTATCTCAACCGCTTCTACGAGTACATGAACCGGGTCGGCGCGTTCGAGGCGAATCCGATGGTGCTCGTGATGGAGGAGCTGTCCGAATCGATCGACGCGAACCCGACCCGACGGGATATCTCGGTGCCGGAGATGCGCGGGTTCGTCGGCTCGATCGCTCACCCCCTCGAGCGACGCCCGGCCTCGCTGTTCGTCGACTCCGAGCCGGCCCGGGGCCGGACAGTAAACGGCGAGGAGCGAACGGCCTCGAACAAACGAAAGCGGGAGACGGTAATTCCCGTCGACGACGAACTTCGCCGAGCGCTGCTCGAGTGGCTGGCGATCCGACCGGATCCGGTGTCGCCGGCCGATCCCCTCTTTCTCGACACCCGCGACAGCTGGGGGGAGCGACTCGAACCCGCGGACGTGCAGTACGTTGTCGAGAAACACGCCCGCGAGCGCGGCTGGCACCGGACCGGCGGCGGAGCGACCGAGAACGTCACGCCCCACTACTTCCGGCACTTCTTCACGACCCACCTGCGGGATCGTACGGGCGATCGGGGGATTGTCAAGTACCTCCGGGGTGACGTGGCCGACGACGTCATCGACACCTACACCCATAACTGGGGCGACCAGGTCCGTACGGTCTACGAGCGGAACGTCTACTCCCTGTGCTGACCGCGCCCAGTCGCGAAACTGCCCGTCGGACTCGGGCCGACAGTCGAACGACGCAGTTCGGGAAGCTACGGGAGGGCCGAGTCGGAACGGAGTTCTGTCGATCGATCCCGGGTACGAAGTCCGGACTCCCGGTCGCCACCGGATGCTTGGTCGCTGACGACTCCACCGGAGCCGAAGTGACGAGTGCGTCGAACTCGACGGATTCCGACTTGGCTCCCGTCCGACGAACTCGCAGATCGACGCGCCGTGGCCGCGAACAGTCTTGACCTCGCGCTGCGGGAGAATCGGGCTGGAGGCTCCTCTTCCCGATGACCGACGGTGTGTCGGAACGCGCTCGGCACCGGTGGTCGACAGAGCAGCCGTTCACCTCGAGCGTCGTCGGATCGACCGGGGACTCGAAACTCGCTCGCTGTCGTGTATCCCGAGACCCCGTCGACCGTCGTTCGCCTTCGATGGAGGCCGCGAGGACTCTCGCCGGAACCTCGTCCCAGGACCGAGTCGACTGTTCTCGGACGGGTAAACCATATATCGGTATACCAAATTTCGAGGAGGGTTCCGATAAGCAAGATACGAAATTCGGCCGAAGCGAACGCTCTCGAGCCGGACAGTGATCGATACGAAAACGAGAGAGTCAGTTTGGGACCGCGAGTTCGGTCTCGGGGGTACCGCTCGCTAGTGCCGACCGCACCGCGGCGACGCTCTCAGTTACCTCCGAGCCGTTCTCGAGCAACACCGTCTCGCTGGGGAACAGCTGTTCGCCCAGCACGAGTCCGTGCTCGCGAGCGGTGGAGCCGGTGACCGTCAGGTAGACGCCCAGCCCCGCGTCGGCGATCGCGGCCTCCTCCTCGCGGCCCTCAGCGGGGTAGCGAAAGTCGACGCCATCGAGGGTCTTCGTCCCCAGGACGGCCTGTACCAGCCGTTCGTAGCGGGGTTCGATACAGAGCGGTCCCTCGTAGCTCTCGAGGAAGTCCCGGTCGATAGGCGCCTGCTGGGGCGCCGTCTCCGGCGTCCCCATCAGCGTGTGGTAGACGGTATCGCCCAGTCCCGTGACGACCCGAACGTCGGTGTCGACGGGATTGATCCGGGCGTTGACGTCGGCGATCCGGTTCAGCGGTTCGGGTCGGAGTTCGACGACCTCCTCGAGGACGAGGTCGGCGCTGTCGAATCCGAGCGCGAACTCGTGGGTCCGCAGCGCGCGGAACGGCTCCTCGCGGCCGACGAGCTGGATCTCGGTGCCGTTTCCGTCCTCGAGCGGGATCGTGACGCTGTCGAAGACGATCCGACGGGGTTTCCCGGCCCGGTCGTCCCGCAGGAGGGTGTACTCGGGTTCGGTCGGGTCGTCGACGGCGCTGTAGGTGGCGAGACGATGGTAAACGTCCGCCTCGGCGTCGAGGCGTCCCTTGGTGAGGGCCTTTTCGTGGCGGAGCGTCGAGGTGACGTCGTCCGCGAGGGCCGGCACGTCGAGGCGCGCGGCGATGCGATCGAGCACGCACTCGAGCGGGCGACCCTTTCGCGGAACGGCAATCGGAATCGTCTCGCCCATCGACCGGTTCTCGGCCGTCGAGCGGTAAACGCGTTGCGTTTCAGGTAGGTTTGCTAGAGATCCACGCGGTCACCGATCTCGACGAGTTCGAGCCGGTTCGGGTACTCGAAGCTCTTGGCGTGGTGATGGAGCACCTTCGGATCGGACGTGAGCCCGCGCCACATGTCCCAGTGGCTCGGCAATAGCGCCTCGAGCTCGAGGTCGGCGGCGGCCTCGACAATCTGGTTCTCGTCGTTGTACCACCGCGTCCGCTTCGGTTCGCCCGTCTCCTTGTCGGGGATTCGCCCGACGGTACCGAACGCAAGCGCACCGAGGTCGATGTCGTACTCGCTGCCGATCCGCTCGAACTCGTCGGACGGTTTCGTGTCCCCGCCGTGGAAGAAGGTCCCGGCCTCGTGTTCGACGACGTAGCTGACGGGGTGGGTCGCGTCCGGATCGTTCGCGTCCTCGACGTGGACCGTGAACTCGCCGATCTCGATCGTCTCACTCTCCTCGATCTCGACGAACTGGTCGTCCGCGACGTCGTACTCCTCGGTCCAGGACTCGTCCTCGCGGGCGACGGTCAGGCTGTCGTCGGGCGCGTAGAACGTCGCGCCCGTGTTCTCGAGGATCGGCGCCTGGCTCGGCCCGTGGACGTGGTCGGTGTGTTCGTGGGTCGCGAGGACGGCGTCGGCCTCATCGATATCGTCGGGATCGAACGGTACGGGGATCATCCGCACCGTTCGGGGTGGATCGCCCAGTCCGACGTACGGATCAATGAAGACCGTCGTCCCGTTGCTGCCCTTCAGCACGAACCCGTTGCAGCCCAGATACCAGACGGCGACACCCCCGGGGGAGGCGTCCTCGATGTCGCGAACGAGCCAGTCGTCCCAGTCGCTGGTTGGCATACTCGAGGATGTGCGAACCGGCTGGGTAAGTGTTGTGTCTCCCGGCTCGGCGCCGATCGACGGCTCGCTCGGATTTTGATTTAATTATCGCTCGTCGTTGTTTGTAGCTTTCGACTGCCAGGTGCATCTTGATGCGGCGTCACGTCGGTATACTCCCGTATGTCGAACGACTCGCTCCTCCCGACCGGACAGCGACGCGACGTCCTCCAGACCGTCGGCGGGCTCGCCGGGTTCGCGCTCATCGGCTCGACGTCGGCGGCCGGTGCCGGCGACGACGGCGACGTAGAGGGGTACGGCGCGACCGAGAACGGCCGGTACGCGCTTCCCGAACTCCCCTACGAGTACGACGCCCTCGAGCCCCACATCGACGAGCGGATCATGGAGCTCCACCACAGCGTCCACCACCAGGGGTACGTCGACGGCGCCAACGCCGCCCTCGATACGTTCGATGAGATGCGCTCGGAGAGCGATTACGAGGACGTTAAGGCCGCGAAGCGGGACTTCTCGTTCAACTTCTCGGGACACATCAATCACACCATCTTCTGGCAGAATATGAGTCCCGACGGGGGCGGCGAACCCGACGGCGAACTCGGGGCCGCGATCGACGAGCAGTTCGGCTCGTTCGAGGCGTTCCGCGAGGAGTTCACCGCCGCGGCCGAGAACGTCGAGAGCAACGGGTGGGCGATGCTGTTCTACGAACCGGTCGCCGACCTGCTGGTGATCGGTCAGGTCGAGTCCCAGAACGGACTCGCCCACCAGGGCGCGATCCCGATTCTTACCCTCGACGTCTGGGAGCACGCCTACTATCTCCAGTACGAGAACGAACGGGGGAGCTACGTCGAGGAGTGGTGGAACGTCGTCGACTGGGACGACGTCTGTAATCGCTACGAGTTCCTGACACAGACTCGAGCCGACGAGGTCGCCGACGCGACGGGCGACGAGTCGAAGGAGTGATCGGCGTCGGATTTCTCGACTGAACGGCACACGGCACACGGCGCTCGAGCCGGAGTTCGGTCGGGATCGTTTCCCTGAAGCCGGCTACCAGGTGCCGTGGAACGTGTCGAACGAGAGGTCCTCGAGCGGTTTGTTGCCGACGGCGATCTCGTACTCGCCGGGGGTGAGCATCGGCTTGTGGAACTGCGGACCGTCGTCGGTCGTGATCCGCGGACAGCCGGTGTTGACGAACGCGTCCATGTCGAAGTTGCGCAGCCGGTCCGGGGTCACCTCGTCCATCGTGATGAGGTAGGCGTCGTCGTTGTCCGCGAGGATCTCCTGGGCCTGGTCCCAGCGGCCCTGTCCGATCTTCGTACAGAAGATGACGCCCCACTTCTGGGCGTCCATCGCCTTGTGGACCGAGGCGTAGCGCTGTTTCAGGAACTTTTCGGTATCGGCGACCGTGACGACGTTGTTGACCGGGTCGGCGATGACGACGTGCTTGTCCGGGTGCTCCATTGCCAGCCCCAGCGGGTGGAACTTCCCGCCGCCGACGTACAGTACCTGGTCGGCGGGGACGTCGGCGCTGGCGTAGTTACAGCCAAGCACCTGTCCCTCGTGGGTGAGCCGTTCGTCGCCGCGGCGGCTCTGGACCTCGTAGCCCCGCTCCTCGAGGAACTCGGTCATCTCCTCGTAACGGTTCATGTGCTGGGCGGTCGTGACGAGACCGACACCCTCCGTCTCGTCGGGATCCTCGAGCGTGTCCAGCGCCTCCTCCATGATCGGCTGGACCTCGACGTTCGAGAACAGCGGCACGTAGATCACCTTGTCCGTGTTCTTCATCGGCGAGTGGCCGAAGTGGACGAACACGTCGGTGCGTTTCATCAGGTAGGTGTCGAGGTCGCAGGCACCGTAGCAGGGCTGGCCCGAGAGCATGAACGTCACGTCGTCGCCGGCCAACTCCCGAAGGTCGTCGGCCACCTTCGGCCCGCGGCGTTTCAGTCCCTCGGGGAACTGCAGGCCGACGGTTTCGGCGTCGCGTTCCTCGATCGCCTCGATAATCCGCTCGAGTTCGTAGTCCCACTCCCGGTCGTGCTTGAGGCTCATCCCCACGTTCCGCAGGTCTCCCTCGCTGTACTCCGACTCCTGGCTCATTGTCTCCGGTTACGGCCACGAACGTATAACGGCGGCGCTTCCCGGACGGCCACCTACCCCTCTGTTCCGAACACACTCTCTATTTTACATATAACTGAACCAAAAAGTCATGGTGTTGGAGTAAAAATCAGGGTGCTATGACAACGGAACAGTCCCCTGACGGCCACCTCCTCGAGCTCTACCGGCGGTACGTCGGCGAGCCCGAGGGGCACACCGACGTCTACGTCGGGTTCGGCCTCTTCTTCGGCGGCATCGGCATCGGAGCGACGGCCCTCCTGCTTTTCCTCTGGGGAAGCACCTACGAGGCCCGAACGCTCGAGAGCGCCTACTACGACCTGCTCCAGCCGGCGTACGCGCTGGGGCTGCTGTCGCTGCCGGCGACGATGCTCGGCGTGGTCGTCCTGTTGCCCTCGGATCGGCGAACCCTGTACGCCGCTGCCGGCGGCGCGACGATTACGGCCCTCGCCGTCGCCGGCTTCCTGTACGCGTACCCGCGCCACTGGTACTTCGTCGGCGACGTCGACTACACGGTGGAGGTCGTCACCGCGTACGCGGTCGGTCTCACCGGGCTCGTCGCCTCGACCGGCGCCGCGCTGGTCGGCCACTACCTCGAGCTGGCGCGTCGGGCGGAGTCGGCCGAAGCCGACGAGGGCGACGACGCCGACGAGGGACTCACGATGGCGGACATCCGCGAGGACATCGACGCGGCGATGGCCAGCGTCGACCTCTCCTGGGGTGGCGTCGAGAAGACCGACCACAAGCGCCTCGAGTTCGACGACGACGGGTTCGACGACGTCTCGATGGATCCGGGGGAGGGGACGACGACGACCCGCTCGTCGGGGGTCGACGACGCCGTCGCGGGTCTGAAGGGGCTCCAGGGCCGGGAAACGAAGACAACCGCCTCGAGTTCGACGGTCGACGACCAGACGGCGAAGCTGACCGAACTCCGGGAGCGAAAGCGGGAGGAGCGAAACCGGGCTGATGCCGGCTCGAACGACGTCCTCGGGGGAATAGTCGCTCGCGTCCGCGCGCTGCTCGATCGATCGTAGTCCGACTATTTCGCTTTCCGCTATAGTTCATAAATAAAGATATTCTTGCCATTAAACTTATAACATAACGGGTACGTTTGCCGGTATGGCCAAAGGCCTAGACGTCGGCACGATGAACATCCTGTCGGCACAGCAGGACGGAAACGACACGGTGTTCGTACAGCAACGCAACTCCTTCGTGGAGATCGGCTACTCGGATATGGCCGAGCAGATGCTCGCCCGCAGCGAGGTGTTGCACATCCGCAAGGACGACAAGGTGTACGTCGTCGGCGACGACGCGCTTAACTTCGCGAACATCTTCAACAAGGAGACGCGCCGCCCGATGAAACACGGGATCCTCTCGAACGACGAGCAGAGCGCGATCCCGATGATGAAACTCATCATCCAGCAGGTCGTCGGCGAACCCGACCGTCCCGACGAGAAGGTGTACTTCTCGACGCCCGCGGATCCGATCGACTCGGAGCTCTCGACGCTGTACCACCAGAAGACGATCGAGTCGTTCCTCGACGATATGGGGTACGACGCCGAACCCATCAACGAGGGGATGTCGGTCATCTACAGCGAGCTCGCGGACAACAACTTCACCGGGCTGGGGATCAGCTTCGGCGCCGGGATGACGAACGTCTGTCTGGCCTACTACGCGGTGCCGGTGATGAAGTTCTCCGTCGCCCGCGGGGGCGACTGGGTCGACGAGCAGGCCGCCCGCGCGACCGGGACGCCCGTCGACAAGGTCACCTCGATCAAGGAGGACGACTTCGAACTCGACTTCACGACCGACGTCGGCGGGGTCGAGGGCGCGCTGTCGATCTACTACGAGAACCTGCTCGACTACGTCATCGAGAACATCGTCAGCGAGGTCGACGAGGAGGACATCGAGGAGGGACTGGACATTCCCGTCGTCGTCACCGGCGGCACCTCGAGCCCGCGCGGCTTCGAGAAGCTGTTCCGCGACCACCTCCGTGAGGCGAGCCTTCCGTTCTCGATCAGCGGCGTCTCCCACGCCAGCGAACCGCTGTACAGCGTCGCCCGCGGCGGACTGGTCGCCGCCCGATCCGACGAGGACGTCGATCACGACGAGTCCGAGCCCGAACCGGAGGCGGAAGCGGAACCGGCACCGCCGAGCGAGTAAGGTGCCCCAGTGGGCTGTTCCCGCACTGAACGTTTTTTCGAGCCGGCCCGTTCGTGCTCCGGGCCGACTCGGTCACGCCGTTTTCGACCGGATAGCGTCCACTGTCCTCGTTCTGGCCCGTCGATCGCCGCCCCTGAGCCACGCCGTTCGACGTTGCGGTATTACCTCTGAGCATCAGAAATGTTTTTGTATGCAGGTCATGTATGCACTCGCAATGAGCACGACGTCCGGTCCCGAACTCGAGTCGCCGATCGATCGCTGTCGACCCGCAGACGTCACGCCCGTCACGATCGAGGCGACCGCACTGGAATCGACCGCGCCGGAGTACCTCCGGGATCTCAAGCGCGAACTGCATGACGAGGGGCTCTCGCCGACCGAACTCTCCCTCGATGCCTGCTTCGACGAGGACTGCTCGCTCGCCACCCAGAGCGAGGTCGACCGCATCCGGAGCTACGTCCGCGCCGGTGCGTTCCTCGGCGTCGACTCGGTGACGGTGTCGGCCGACGCCGTCGCGAACTCCGAGAAGGTCCGGCCCGCGCTCGCGGCCTGCGCCGAGCGCGCGGATCGTGAGGGCATCGCCCTCGAACTCGACGCACCCATTACCCTCGAGCGCTGACGCCGGCGTAATGTCCGGCCCCTCCCGGCGCACGCTCGCCCGTCGGCTCGAGTCGCTGACCGATTTCGCCGAGCCGTCGGCCTCCCTCGAGCAGTACCTGACGCCGCCGGAGATCGCCGCCCACCTCTGTCACCTCGCCGGCCTCCAGGGCGACCTCGAGCGCCGGGTGATCGATCTGGGCACCGGAACGGGGATGCTCGCGATCGGAGCCGCCCTGGCCGGCGCCGACCGCGTCGTCGGGATCGATGTCGACGCCGACGCCCTCGCGCTCGCCCGCGAGAACGCCGGTCGGGCCGACGTCGACGACCGAATCGAGTGGCTCTGCGGCGACGCGACGCGGGTCCCGCTGGTTCCCGCCGAGGCGACCGTCGTCTCGAACCCGCCCTTCGGCGCCCAGCGAGGGAACCGCCACGCGGATCGGGCTTTCCTCGAGACCGCCCGGGAGATCGGGGCCGTCTCGTACACGATCCACAACGAGGGGAGCCAGTCGTTCGTCGAGTCGTTCGTCGCCGACGCCGGCGGCGCCGTCACCCACGCGTTCCGCGCCGAGTTCCCGATCGAGCGGCGGTTCGATTTCCACACTGAGAGCGAGCGCACGCTCGAGGCCGAGGTCTTCCGGATCGAGTGGGATTAGGTGTACGTTTCCTCGACCGCGACCGGAACCTCGGTCCCGTTCGAAACCGCGTAGATCGTCCCGTCCTCGCGTTCGAACGCGAGCCCGTCCGCAGTTGCCGACTCGTTTTCGGCGGGAACCGGCACGGTCGCACTCCCGTCCTCGTCCGGTCCGGCCACCTCGAGCAGGAACTCGCCGTCCTCGGTCGCGACGGTCACGGTCCGGCCGTCGATCCGCGCGTCGGCGGTCGACCCGTTCGACTCGTGGGCGAGCTGGCGGTCCTCACCGCCGCCCTCGATCCAGACCTGGTAGACCGTCTCGTTGCCGACGGGCTCCCAGCCGGTTCGCTCGACGGTGACGGCCTCCCGCCAGCCCGGGCCGCCGACGTACACCGTCTCCTCGCCGCTGAACGCGAGTTGCTGGCTCGACACCGCGTCGAGCCAGATCTGGTGGCGGTCGTTCGAGACGATCACCCCGCTGGACTCGATCGAGACGGCCTCCTCGAGCGGGCCGACGGCGACGGGAGAGACGAGCTGATTCTGGGCGGCCTCCTCGTAGGTGACGGTGTAGCCCTCGATCTCGACGGCGGCGTCGGCGGTCGTCTCGCCGTCGATCAGGAGGAGGTTCGTGGGGACGGCGACGCCGGCCAGCGAGGCGGTGACGAGCAGGACGACCAGAAACGCCGCTCGCCTGTGGTGGCGCCGTCCGGTTTCCGTCCCGCCGCCGGCTATTGCGGCGACGCGCTCGAGCCGGGCCCCGGTTCGGTCCGCACTCGTCCGGGCGAGTTCGAGGGCGCGGTCAGCCGCCGTTCGGTCGGACGATTTCTCGGTTCGGCGGAGCCGACGCGGGATCAGCGGCGTCGCGGAGCCGGTGACCGCGACCGTGACGACGACGGCGAGGATCGCGACGACGACGACGCCCGGCCCCTGCAGCAGGACGAACGTGCTCTCGCCGCCGAACCAGTAGATCGCCCACAGCGACTTGCCGAACCCGAACAGCAGGACGGCCAGCCAGAGGTGCAGCGGGTTCGGACGGCGGCTCCGTCGCTCGAGCACCACCACGCCGAGGACGATCCCGATGAAGAAGCCGAGGCCGTGGCCCTGGATGGCGATCGTCGCCCACGACGGCGGTCCCGGCGGGCTCGCCTCGGCGACGTGGACGCTGATCGGACTCTGTAGCGCCCGCAACACCGTCAGCAGCGCCCCCTGCAGCCCGACCGTCCCGATCAGGGTCGCGATCGGGTAGTGGACGATCGCGAAGCCGGCGAACGCGAAGACGATCCCCGAGAAGCCGATCACGGGACCGAGCGCGAAGAGGCTGGTCGCCAGCCCGACGGCGACGACGACGAGGGGAAACACGACCAGCGCGCGCACTCGAGGGTCGGCCAGCCGCGAGTCCCGTTCGTCGTCTGGGTAGTGCCCCCAGGCGTACTCGGCGATCGGCGCGACGACCGCGGCCCCGGCCAGGTTCCCCAGCAGGTGGCTCGGACCGGCGTGGGAAAAGGACGCGGTGAGCATCCCCAGCGGGGCGAAGTACGACCACGCGCGGTAGGGGAGCGTGACGGGATCGGCGAAGTCGGTGATCCCGTCCTGGACGAACAGGTAGACGCCGCAGACGCCGACGAGGACGACGATCGATCCCCAGGGCACGCCCCACACGAGTCGAGCCCGTGCGGCCTCCCCCCAGGGCCGTTCCGGGCGGTACAGTCGCCTGACGACCGCCACCGAACCCAGCAGCGTCGCCAGCACGACGAGTCCGAAGCCGACCGCGATCGGATCCATACCCTGTGGTTCGACCGAGCCCGTATAGGAATTGTTGCCGCGGGGGTCGAAAAGGAAAGGTACAAGCGCCCGACGGCCCCACTGGCGGGTATGGAACTGCGGGTCACCGAGAGCAGCGAGAACGAACTCTCGATCGAGATCGCCGGCGAGGACCACACGTTCATGAACGTGCTGAAGGGGACGCTTCTCGAGCACGAGGACATCAGCGCGGCGACCTACGACGTCAACCCCGAGCAGTCGGGCGGCCAGACCGAGCCGATCCTGACGATCAAGACCGAGGGCGGCGTCGACCCCCTCGAGGCGCTCGAGGCGGGCGCGGCCGACGTCCGCGAGAAGACGACGGCGTTCCGCGACGCGTTCGAAGCCGCCGCGTAGATCGGTCGTCGGCTGCTCTCTTCGTCGTACTTTTCGTGAGCAGAACTACCTGCTCGAGTCAGCAGGCCGCGTAGACGACGTGGATCGTTCCGTCGGGGCCGACGTGGACGTCGAGCCCCTCGCTCGGCGGACCGGCCAGGACGTCGTCGCCGTCGCCGGTGCCAGCGAGCGCCGCCGCGACGTCGTCTGCCAGCGCCGCCTCGTCGTCGTAGTCGTCGATCGACGACTCCGACAGCGCGAACGGGACGAACAGGAACTCCGCCTCGCAGTCGACGCCGAACTCGTCGGGCTGGGCGGGATCGGGCTCGGCGTCGTCGTACTCGCTCGCGACGAACACCCGGTTCTGGTACTCCGCGAACGACGCGAGGGCGTCGTCGTACCCGGTCGAGCCGTCGGTTCGTTCGTCCTCGAGTCGCTCGTGGACCGCGAGTTCGGTCTCCTCGAGGTCGATTCCGGCGGCCTCGGTCCCCTCGCCCGGTGTGTCGGGCGGGGACGGCGATCCGATTCCCGGCAGCAGCGACGGCGAGAGGATCCCCGTCGCGAACAGCACGGCGACGAGGCCGATGATCGCGAACACCGGGAGGTAGGGTTTGGCGACCTCGAGCCAGCCGGGGACGTCGAGGTCCCGGTCGACGCCGTCGTAGCGCTGCTCGACCTTCCGGAGGTCGTGGCCGTTACAGCGCGAACACGGCGGGTTGTTTTTGACGTGGTCCCGACCGCAGTTCTGACAGCGCCAGACGTACGTCGTCCCGGTGTCGACGGTCTCCGTACGCGGTTCCGCCTCGCCCTCCCGGACGACCGCCTTCTCGAAGCTGTTGTGCCCGCACTCGCGACACGGGGGGTCGTTCTCGTCGTGTGGTTCCCCACACCAGGTACACCGCCACTTCACTGGTAGAAGGGCACGACCGCGACGAGATAAGCGTACTGGATCGCGGGGTCACCGTCGTCGATCGCGCCTCGAGATCGAAATCGGCTCGACGGTCTCGTGGGGGAGCCTCGACGGGGCTCCGTAGCTACTCGAGCCGAACCGGAACGCCGCGCTCGTCCAGGTACTCTTTGCACTCTCGAATCGAGTGCTCGTCGAAGTGGAAAATCGACGCCGCGAGTCCCGCGTCGGCGTTCGCCTCGGTGAACACCTCGTACAGATCTTCGGGACCGCCACAGCCCGAGGAGGCGATGACGGGCGTGTCGACGGTATCACAGACCGCCTTCGTCAGCGGGAGGTCGTAGCCGTCCTTGGTGCCGTCCTTGTCGATGGAGTTGACGAACAGCTCGCCCGCACCGCGCTGTTCGGCCTCCGCGGCCCACTCGAGGACGTCGATCCCGGTCCCCTCGCGGCCGCCCTTCTTGGTGCACTCGAACCAGCAGGACTCGCCGTCGACCTCGACGTAGTGCTCGCCGTCCTCGTCGAACCGACGGCGGGCGTCGACGCTGATGACGATACACTGACTGCCGAAGGCGCGGGCGCCCTCGGTGATGAGTTCCGGTCGCTCGAGGGCGCCGGTCGTGATCGAAACCTTGTCCGCTCCAGCGCGCAGCGTCTCCTTGATGTCGTCGGTCGTCCGGATGCCGCCGCCCACGGTCAGCGGGATGAAGACCTCGTCGGCGACGTCGCGAACGACGTCGAGCATGGTCTCTCGGCCCTCCGCCGACGCCGTAATGTCCAGAAAGACGAACTCGTCGGCGCCGGACTCGTTGTACGCCTTGGCCATCTCGACGGGGTCGCCAGTGTACTCGAGGTCCTCGAAGTGGACGCCGGTGTACACCGCCGGGTTGCCGTCCTCGTCGAGGTCGACGTCGATACACGGGATGACGCGTTTCGTCAGGGTCATTCGTTGCTCGAGGCTTCGTTCCCGGGGTAGTAAAGCCGTCTGGATCGGGCAGCCGTCGCTTCCCGTCGGCGCGTGTAGGTGTATGTGAACTACCCCACCCTACTCGCTCACCGCGTTCGCGGTTCGCTCCTTGAGGGTGGGGCTTCCTGTGTCAACGACGGCACTTGCAGGAACCACGTCTCTAGACGAGCGAGAGCGAGGCCCCGCAGCGGTCCCAGTCTCAGCAGGCGTTGATTCGGCCAGTTCCTGACCTACTCCCGATTCATCCTCAACCACTCCCAGTTCAAGCAATCCAAGGCGCTGTACCTCAAGAGCAGCGTTCTGGTCACGATCTGCCTCGAACCCGCACGACGGACAGGAATGCTCGCGCACCCACAACGGCTTCTCCGACTCGACACCACACTGCACACACCGCTTCGTCGTACCCTCTGGTGGAACGAGGACAACGTGACACCCGTTTTTCTCGCCGAATCGTTGGAACGTTTGCAGTGTCTCATACCACGACATCGACGCAATACTCCGACTACTACCGTTCTGCTGCATCATGCTACTGACGTTCAGGTCTTCGAGGAACACGGCGTCGTATCGTTGCGTGTACGCGTTGGCGAGAGCTTCTCGATACGCTTTGCGCTTGTTCGACAACCGCTCGTAGGCTCGCGCTAAACGTTGACGGGCCTGGTTCCAGTTGTTCGACTCGTGTTCCTTGCGAGAAACAGACTGGTGACGCTTCTCTATGCGGTCACGGTCATCTCTCTCGTCTACCGGCCGGAACGCTTGCCCATCGGAATCGTGAATAAATTTCGTAATGCCGAGATCGATGCCAACGGTATCCTCAACGTCGATGTCTTCCACAGCGGGTTTCTCTGGGTAGTCAGCATCGTATTCGACCATGATGCTGACCGTCCAGTCACCTGTTTTCTGCTTTTTCAGGATGACTTCTTTAATCGTCGCGTTGTCTGGGAGTGGTCGGTGGAAGTTCAAGTGGAACGTGCCGATTTTGGAGAATTCGACCGTAGCGTGGTCAGTCCGACCCGTGTTACTATCCACGTCGAAGCCAGACTGATTGTACGTGATGCTACGGTACTCTCGCGGTGCTTTCCACTTGAATTCACCTATGTCGAAACCACGTTCTTTCAACTTGCCGAGGATGGTCTCCGAGTGCTTGATACGGCGCACTGCCATTTGCAGGCACTTCGAGTACACGTCGCTCCATTCAGGCCACTCACGTTTCCAGTCGGGAAGCTTATTCTGCATCGTGGTGTAGGACGGCTTGTCGTAATCAGGAGCGGGTTTGTACTCTTGGGTGAGTGCGTGGTTGTACACTTCGCGGCAGGTTTGAATTGCCTGCCACGCACTCTCGGCAGTGGTGGTGTCCTCGGGCTCGGAAGCGTACTGGAACGCTTCTTCAACCACTACGAACCGATAGTCGAATTTTCAACTTGAACGTTTGTAAATCGAGTCTTGGCTGACGGCTGTATCCCCGTCCTACTGCGGTACTCGACCTTCGGTCTGCGTTGCTCCTTGAGGACGGGGACTTAGCCTGTAAGAGTTAAGAAGCCGAGCCGAGAAGGTGCGGGTATGGCAGACGACAGCGAGACAGATCCGGCGGTCGACCACGACTCGGGAGCCGACGTCGGCCACGACCTCGAGGCCGAACGAACTACTGCACCGATGGGTGACTACACCGCACGCGACGTCGGCGTCGGCTTCGTCGTCCTGCTGGTCGGACTCCTGGTTACGTTCGGGATTCCCCTGTTTGCGCTCTAGAAGACGTACTCGTCGTCGTGGCCCATCATGCCGTCGTCCTCGAGGCCACCGCCCATTCCCTCGTCCTCGTCTTCCATCGGACCGCTCGTCTTGTACGCCTTGATACCCGTCGACAGGAGGTCCTCGATCGCTTCCTCTCGGTTGACGAACTCTCCCCGCTCGACCATCTGTGCGATCTGCATCTCGAGATGTTCGGGGATGGTGATCTCTACTTTCGGCATCTGATTCGGCTTTCGGCGAGGGGGTATTTAGCTCTGGCGGGGAATCTATCCCGACGTGAAAGAAAAGATCTCTCGGGTGTAACTATTGTTTGCGGTCCCGTGACGCCGAGAAGGGGTTCGCGGCGCCGGCTATCGGTTCCGGCGACGAACAACCCGCAGTGGTGGGGCTACTTGTTCCCCATCATCGAGTCGATGGCGTTCTTGAGCGTCGTTCCGGGTCGGGTGATCGCGTCCATCTGCTGGCGCATCTTTCGCTGGTTGAAGTAGCTCGCGAACGCGAGGATGGTGGGCGGCCAGAGGCCGACGAAGATCCCTCGCTCGCGGTCGCCGCGCATGAAGAAGTAGTACCACGAGAGCCCGACCGAGGCGACGGCCGCCATGAAGGCGGGCCCCATCGCCTGTTGGCCGACCTCTTCGGCTGCGCGTCCGGAGACGTCCCGTTCCGTTAGCTGTTGTTTGCCTTCCATACACTGCTCCGGTCGACGAGGCCGTACTAAGGGGTGGCGAGGGTTTCGAGACGTACCGCCGGATTAGCGGACCGTTTCGATCGTTTCGAACCGTTTCGCCTCGCCCGCCGTCCGGCGAACGGCCGGTTTCTCTCGAGAAACCGATCGAGTCCTCGCTGGCGTCGTCCGACCGATCCGGTGATGCCCCGCCGACCAACACGTCAAACCTACGTGACCGGAACTCGAGGATCGAACATGGACGACGTAACCGACGTCACGGACCTCTACCAGGAGTTCGGTGAGGAGCGCCTCCCCCCGGGCCAGCGCGAGACGACGGCGTTCCCGGTGCTCTCGAAGAGCGGGACGCCGAAGTTCGACCCCGACACCTGGGAGTTCACCGTCACGGGGGCCGTCGAGGAGGAACTCGCCCTCTCCTGGGAGGAGTTTCGCGACCTTCCCGCGGTCACCCAGCGCCAGGACTTCCACTGCGTCACCGGCTGGAGCAAGTTCGACTGTGCGTTCACGGGCGTTTCGTTTCTCGAACTCGCCGAGCGGGCCGGCGTACGCGACGACGCCGTCCACGTCATGTTCTCGGCGCTCGACGACTACACGACGGACCTCCCGCTCGAGGACTGCATGCGCGAGGAGGTCCTGTTCGCGTGGGGGTACGACGGCGAGGCGCTCCCGGCCGACCACGGCGGACCGCTCCGGGTCGTCACGCCGCACAGGTACGCCTACAAGGGCGCCAAGTGGGTCGACGGGATCGAGTTCCTCACCGAGCCCGAGCCGGGCTACTGGGAGCGACGGGGCTACTCGGAGACGGCGAATCCCTGGAACGAGGAGCGGTACAGCTAACTCTCGAATAGTTAGGCTGAAGGCGGGCCAGTCCTGACGTTCCGTCGATGGACCGAACGTTGGGCGGGCGGCAACCACTCGGCGACTCCCGGCCCGCGAGCGAGGACGGCGCGACCGGACTGGCGAGTCGGAGCCGCGAACTTGAGGACGTCTCCTTCGGTGCGATCAGCGAGGCCGACGACGCCTGCCGCATCCAGTGGGCGACCCCCGAAGGGCTCGAGGTCGTCGGACGCGGCGTCGCGGCCCGGCTCACGGCCCGCGGTCCCGCGCGATTCGACGCGATCCGCGAGCGGGCTGTATCGGTCTTCGAGGAGTTAGACCACACCGGTCCGGACGCCGCTCGTCCGCGCGCGTTCGGCGGCTTTTCGTTTCACGACGGCCACGAGTCCACCGGCCCCTGGACGGGGTTCGAGGCCGCCTCGTTCGTCGTCCCCGAACTCCTGGTGAGCCGGAGCGACGAGGGGACGTGGCTCACCGCGATCGGCGACGACGCCGACAGCGCAATCCGTCGCCTCGAGGAGTGGCACGACCGCCTGCTCGAGCTGCCGGCGATGCGGCCGAGCGGCTCGGGGCCCGGCGTCGCCTCGACCCGCCGAACGACGTCCCTCGAGAGCTGGCGACGGCAGGTCGAGCGGGCCTTAGAGCGGATCGCGGCCGGCGGCCTCACGAAGGTCGTCCTCGCGCAGGCGCTGTCGGTCGACCTCGAGGGACCGATCGACGTCCCGGCGACGGTCGAACGACTGCGCCGGCAGTATCCGAACTGCTATCGGTTCCTGATCGGCGACGCGACCAGCGGCACGTTCTTCGGCGCCCCGCCGGAACGGCTGGTCTCGAAACGCGGCGATCGGGTCGAGACCGAGGCGCTGGCCGGCTCGGTTCCCCGCGGGGACACCCCCGAGGGGGACGAGGAGTACGCCGAACGGATGCTCGACAGCGAGAAGTTCCGGCGCGAGCACGGGCTCGTCGTCGAGTCGATCCGCGACCAGCTCGCTCCCCTCGCGAGCGACCTCACGATCGACGACCGGACGATCCGCCGGCTGGCGACGATCCAGCACCTCCGGACGCCAATCGAGGCGACCCTCGAGGCCGACCGGCACGTCCTCGAACTCGTCGAGGCCCTCCATCCGACGCCGGCCGTCGGTGGCGTCCCCCCCGAAACGGCCCTCGAGACGATCCGGGAGACCGAGTCCTTCGACCGGGGCTGGTACGCGGCGCCGATCGGCTGGTTCGACGCCGTCGGCGACGGCGAGTTCGCGGTCGGCATCCGCTCGGGGCTGGCGACCGACGGGACGGTACGGCTGTTCGCCGGCAACGGGATCGTCGCTGACAGCGACCCCGAGGAGGAGTGGGAGGAGGTACAGCTGAAGTTCCGGCCGATCCTCGACGAACTCAGATGAGCGCGCCCAACCGCGCGACGCTGTGGGGTCGCACGCTCGTCGACGAACTCGAGAAGGGCGGGCTCGAGGCGGTCTGTCTCTCGCCGGGGAGCCGATCGACGCCCCTCACGGTCGCGTTCGCCGAGAGCGATATCGAGATCTTCTCGCATCTCGACGAGCGCTCGGCCGCCTACTTCGCGCTCGGCCGGGCCAGACGAACCGGCGAGCCGACGGCCCTGGTCTGTACGTCCGGCACCGCGGCCGCGAACTTTCACCCCGCCGTCATCGAGGCGAACCAGGCTCGAGTCCCGCTGCTCGTCCTGACCGCGGACCGCCCTCACGAGCTGCGCGACAGCGGCGCGAACCAGACGAT
>NZ_JBLRWX010000040.1:0-33156 GCF_047921035.1 Natronococcus sp. | reverse complement strand
CCACTCAATAGAGTTCTATCTGACATGTCCGAGATGGCAATGCCTCGAGATCGCTGAGACAAGTGTTACGCGGGCGGAGGTCGGCCGTTCATTCCACCCTCGAAGGTTCGGTCGGGCCGAATGATACCCGCGTGGTCACGTCTCGAGTGCGAACGGGCAAGAAGGCTTCGAGAGGGCGAAACCGTTCGACATTCGCTGGCGGGAACGACGATCGGCATCGATGCGAATAAACCCCGTGCGTTACAAGAGAAAAACGAATGGTCCAGGATCCGATCACTTCGGAACCGCCGCCGTCACCGGAAGTGATCTGTTCTGCGCTCGACGATCCCGACTGCCGGGAGATCATCCGCAATCTCGAGGAGCCGATGACGGCATCGGAGCTCAACGCTCGGTGCGAGATCCCGCAGTCGACGTTGTACCGGAAACTCGAGCTTTTGACCGACTCGACGCTACTCGAAGAGTCGACCGAGATCCGTCGGGACGGTCACCACGCGAGCAAGTACTCGGTCGCGTTCGACGAAATCACGCTCGTACTCGAGGACGATCGGTCCCTGTCGGTACAGATCGAGCGTCCGGCTCGGACAGCTGACGAACGGCTCGCCGAACTGTGGTCTGAGGTACGAAAGGAGACATGACTGGAATAGAAACTGCACTCGTATTGGCAATCGTCAAAACCCTCGTTCTCGTCGTCGGCAGCGCAATCACGTACTTCGCGTTCAAGGCCTACCGCCGAACTCGACAGCCAGCGCTTGGCTATCTCGCTGGCGGATTCGGTATCGTGACGCTCGGGTTCGTTCTGGCGGGCGTACTTCACGAACTGCTCGGCGTCTCGCTCGTAACCGGAGTGCTCCTCGAGAGCCTGCTCGTTCTCGCGGGCTTCTTTGTGATCGCCTATTCGCTGTACGTGCAGTGAACCGTCCGGGATCAAAACCCAAGACACTGCGCTCTGTAAATCGACCGGATCGTCCTCCCCTCAGCCGTCGTATCCTGCATCCGACATGATCTCGCCGAACTCTTCGGTGTCCATCGCTTCCTCGTAGACGATCGCCGTCGCCATACCGCCCGGGTAGCGGTCCTCGGTCGTCACGTGGTGAACCTTGTGACAGTGTGCCGGATAGATTCCGGGATCGGCGTTCGCCTCGAGTTCGATTGTGTACCGTTCGGCGGGCGCGATGTTGATCACGTCCTCCTCGTATTGGGCAGCCTCGGGAACGACCGAGCCGTCCTTTTCCACGACGGTAAACCGGTGGCCGTGTGTGTGGAACGGATGGGATTCGTATCCGTTGTTCGCCAGATGGATACGCATCGTCTCTCCCTCGGAGACGATCAGCGGCGACCCCAGTTCGGGATGGAACGTGGTGGGTGCGCTCCGGCCGTTGATCGTGTAGGCGTCCGAGGATCGATCGGACGGACTGTAGTCGGCGCCGCCGCCGGCTTCGCGGTCGTGGAGTCGCGTGTCCCAGTCTCGAAGCGTCAGGAAGTACTCCCTGTCGGGGGCCTCGTAGCCGTCCGGATCCACGCGGAGGATGCCGTACATTCCCATATCGAGGTGGTTGTGCGTCTGGTAGTGGCAGTGGTAGACGTGCGTTCCCGGGACGTCGGCGTGGAGTGTGTAGGTATGACTCTCGCCGGGGCCGACGTACTCCCGGTTGGTTACCGGGGCGCCGTCGTCGGCCCAGGTCTTGCCGACCGCGTGAACGTGAACGGTATGCGGACGGTTGTGCTCGCTGTTGTCGTAGGTGAGTTCGAACGTATCGCCCTCAGTCATGCGGTAGATCGGGCCGGGAACCGACGGCTCGAGGTTGTCGGTCTGCCAGGCCCACACTTCGGGGAGTTCGACAGGGCCGCCCGATCCCGCCTCGGTGACGAGTTCGTGGCGGGCGGGAACAGTTCGGAGCGTCGACTCGTACCCCTGATCCGCGAGGTCGACGAGCTGCGGCGGAGCCGTGTACTCGTAGTCGGTCAGCGGTTCGTCGTCCGTCTCCCCCTCCTCCGCGTCGCTGTCGTCGCGCTCGGTGCTTCCGTCTTCGTCCGAACTCGCGGACGTACAGCCGGCCAGTACACCGAGTGTGCCAGTGCCAGCGATCGACAGGACGGTTCGGCGCCGGATCCCGGAGGGTGTAGTAGACGTCATGGTCACACGTATCCGTTGACACCGCCAGATAATGGGTTATTAAGTCAGTTCCCGGGGGTCGGGAAACACACAACCAGTTCTGGCCAGTTCCGATCCGGTTCGACAAAAAACGCTCGGCGGTTCGAAGGTCGCGTCCGGGCTAACGATTCAGCGTGTGGATCGCGTGACCGAGCGCGTTCTCGGCGGCCTCCATCACCGACTCCGAGAGCGTCGGATGGGTGTGGACCGTCGAGGCAACGTCCTCGAGCGTTGCACCGAGCTCGATCGCGAGCCCGAGTTCCGCGATCAGTTCGGAGGCTTCGGGACCAACGATCTGTGCGCCCAGCACGTAGCCCTGGTCGTCGTCGGCGACGATCTTGACGAAGCCGTCGGTCTCGCCGGTCGTCAGCGCGCGGCCGCTGGCGCGGAACGGGAACTTCCCGACGACGGTTTCGAAACCGGCCTCCTCGGCCTCGCTCTCGGACATCCCGACGGTGCCGATCTCGGGTTCGGTAAAGACCGCGGCGGGCATCGCCTGGTAGTCGATCGCCGACGGTTCACCGGCGATCACTTCCGCAGCGACCTGGCCCTCCATACTGCCCTTGTGGGCGAGCATCGGCTCGCCGGCGACGTCGCCGACGGCGAAGACGTGCTCGACGTTCGAACGTGCACGCGAGTCGGTTTCTATGAAGCCGCGGTCGTCGGTCTCGACGCCGGCGTTCTCGAGGTCGAGCGTGTCCGACACCGGCTCGCGGCCGACGGCGACGAGAACCTTCTCGGCGTCGAGCTCGAGGGTATCGTCCTCGACGGTTTCGGCGCTCGCCTCGCTCCCGCCGTCGGCGGCCGCCTCGTCGGGTGCCTCGGCGACGACGCTGATGCCGTCGCCCTGCTGTTCCCACTCCGAGGCCGCGTACCCGAAGTGAAAGTCGATCCCGAGGTCGTTCGCGCGCTGCTTGACGGGGCGTTTGAGGTCGTCGTCGTACCCCGGCAGGATCGAATCGAGCATCTCGATGACGGTGACGTCGGTGCCGAGCTTGGCGTAGACGCCCGCCAGCTCCATGCCAATGTAGCCGGCGCCGACGATCACCATCGAGTCGGGGACCGACTCGAGGGCGAGCGCCTGCGTCGAGTCGAGCACCGGCTCGTCGTCGTACTCGAATCCGGGGATCTCGATCGGTCGCGATCCCGTCGCGACGATGGCGTGTTCGAACTCGATGGTTTCAGAGCCCTGCCCCTCGCCGCTGTGAGAGACCCGGACGGTGTTCTCGTCGGCGAAGGTGGCGGTCCCCTCGAGCAGGTTGACGCCGTTCGCCTTGCACAGTTTCTCGACGCCGCCCGTGAGCTGGTCGACGACGTCGTCCTTCCAGCCCATCATCGCCGAGAGGTCGACCGCGGGATCGGCGTGGATCCCCATCTCCTCGGCGTTGCCCGCCTCGTGGGCGACGTCGGTGGCGGTGATCAGCGCCTTCGAGGGGATACAGCCGTCGTTCAGGCAGGTTCCCCCGTAGGCGTCCTTTTCGACGAGCGTTACGTCCAGATCGAGCTGGCCGGCCCGGATCGCGGCCACGTAGCCCGCGGGTCCGGCGCCGATGACCAGCACGTCCGTTCCAGTGGTGACGTCTCCGACTACCATTACGTAGCCCTCTCTCCTGGTAGGGTGGTAAAGTTCATCATTCGAGCAGTAGCAGTTCCGGATTCTCGAGGTACTCCATCAGTTCGTTCGTAAACTGTGCGCCGACGGCGCCGTCGATCAGCCGGTGATCGAACGACAGCGACAGCGTCATCACCGAGCGTGGCTCGATCGACTCCTCGCCGTTCTCGTCGGTGACGACGCGCGGTTTCCGCTTGATCTCGCCGACCGCGAGGATCCCCGATTCTGGATAGTTCAGGATCGGCGTCGCGTACTCGCCGCCGATGCCGCCAACGTTCGTGATCGTAAACGTCGACCCCCGGAGCTCATCGGGGCTGATCGAACGCTCCCGGGCCTTCGTGACGAGTTCGTTCATCTCCGAGGACAGCTGCAGGAGTCCCTTCCGGTCGGCGTCCTCGAGGACGGGCACCATCAGCCCGACGTCGGTCGCCGTGGCGATCCCGATACTGTAGTAGTCGCGGTAGACGATTTCCTCGTTGTCCTCGTCGATCACCGCGTTCATCTCGGGGAACTCCTTCAGCGCCGCCGTCACGGCCTTCATGATGAACGGCATGTACGTGAGGCTGATCCCCTGTTCCTCCGCGCGGGGTTTGAGTCGCTCTCGAGCCTCGACGAGTTCCGTAACGTCGACCTCGTCGTGGTGAGTGACGTGGGGCGCGGAGTACTTCGAACGCACCATCGCGTCGGCGATCGTCTTCCGAACGCCCTTGAACGGCTCCCGTCGCTCGCGCTCGCCTTCGGCGAACTCGGTTCCCTTCTCGCCGACCGGTTCGCCGGCCGAGACCGCCTCGGCGTCGGCTTCCTGGGCCCGCCGCTGGGCCTCGGCGTACTCGTGGACGGCCTCTGGGGTGACGAACGCCTCGCCGTCGCGTTCCTCGTCGGTCGGAACGGCGTCGACGTCGACCCCCTCCTCCTCGGCGAGTTTGCGGGTAGCGGGCGCCGCCAGGGTTCGGTCTCGGTCGGCCGACTCGACCGGTGTCGGTGCGGTCGTCGACTGGCTCGTCTGCACGCCGGCCGCCTCAGTGGTGTGCTCGTCGGCAGTACTCGGGTCCGTTTCCGCGGCCGATGCGGTGTCTTCCATCGTCGTCCCGGCGTCTGTGGCCTGCGACGGCGCATCCGAACCGCTGGCTGCGGCCTCGACGTCGGCCGCGGTGATCCGGCCGCCGGGGCCGCTTCCCGAGACCGCGGAGAGGTCGATCCCCTCCTCGCGGGCCAGCCGTCGCACGCGCGGTGGCGCGAAGACCCGATCCTCGGGCGGAGCGATCTCGCCGGTTTCGGCGCCGGTCGCGCCGGCGTCCCCTGCGGGTTCGTCGTCGGCGTCCGCTCGAGCCTCCTCGGGCGAGTCGACACCCGAGGGCTCGCTGGCTTGCTCTTCTTCCGAGGCCGTCGGTTCGTCCGTGCTCTCTTCGCCCTCGACGTCGTACGTGACGAACAGGTCACCGACGGGGACCATCTCGCCTTCCTCCCAGTGGAGTTCTCTGACGGTGCCGTTGACCGGGGCGGGCACCTCGACGAGCGCCTTGTCGGTCTCGACCTCCGCGACCGGCTGGTCCTCGCTGACGGTATCGCCCGCTTCGACCAGCCAGCTCACCAGTTCGCCTTCGGCGACCCCCTCGCCGACGTCGGGGAGTTTGAACTCTCGTACCATGTTAGAACCCCATCGTCTCCCGGATGCCGTCCTCGATGCGGGCCGGCTCAGGCAGGTAGTAGTCCTCGAGCGCGTACAGCGGGAACGGCGTGTCGAACCCGGTGATGCGCCCGACGGGCGCCTCCTGGTAGAGCAGGGCCTCCTCCTGGATCGTCGCGGCGATCTCCGCGCCCAGGCCACCCGTCTTGGGCGCCTCGTGAACGACGGCCGCGCGGCCGGTCTTCTTGAACGACTCGACGATCGTCTCCTCGTCCAGCGGCGACAGCGTCCGCAGGTCGACGACCTCAACGTCGATCTCGCCCGCGAGGTTCTCCGCGGCCTCGAGGGTCGGACGGCTCATCGCACCCCAGGTAAAGACGGAGATATCGGACCCCTCGCGGCGGACGGCCGCCTCGCCGATCGGGACCTCGTAGGACTCGTTCGGAACCTCCTCGCGGAACGCCCGGTAGATGAGTTTGGGCTCGAGGAAGAGCACCGGATCCGGCGAGCGGATCGCACTCGCCAGCAGCCCCTTCGTGTCGTAGGGAGTCGAGGGCATGACGACCTTCAGGCCGGGCTGGTGGACGAACATCGCCTCCGAGGACTCGGAGTGGTGTTCGGGCGCCCGGATTCCTCCGCCGTAGGGGGCGCGGATGACCATCGGACAGGTGTACCGGCCGCGCGAGCGCGTTCGCAGGCGCGCGGCGTGGGAGACGATCTGGTCGAACGCGGGGTAAATGAAGCCGAGAAACTGCATCTCGGGGACCGGTCGCATCCCGTAGGCGGCCATGCCGACCGCCGTCCCGACGATACCCGACTCCGCGAGGGGCGTGTCGATGACGCGGTTCTCGCCGAACTCGTCGTACAGCCCCTCCGTCGCGCGGAAGACGCCGCCGTTCTTGCCGACGTCCTCGCCCATGACGACGACGTCGTCGTCGCGTTCCATCTCGCTGTGCAACCCATCGCGGACAGCCTGTACCAGCGTGAGGTTTTCTGATTCTGCAGCCATGTCTTACTCCTCCAGTAGCGCGTCGTCGCCGTGTCGTTCCCGGATCGATTCGAACCACTCGAGCTGTTCCTGTAGTCGCTTCGGCATGCCCTCGTAGACGTGGGCGAAGATCTCCTCGGGGTCCGGCCGTTCGACGGCCTCGGCGGCGTCGATCGCCTCGGCGACGTCCTCCGAGATCCGGGACTCGATCGCGTCGACGCGCTCGTCGTCGAGCATCCCGTTGTTGCGCAGGAACGTCTCCATGCGCGGGATCGGATCCTTCTGCTTCCAGCGCTCGACCTCGTCGTCGTCGCGGTAGACCGACGGGTCGTCGGCGGTCGTGTGGGCGCCGAAGCGGTACTGGACGGCCTCGATTAGCGTCGGCCGGGTCGCGCTGCCGGGCGACTCGTCCTCGACGGCGTCGGGATTCTTGGCTTTCTCGACGGCGTCGCGGGTCACCTTGTACACCGCGAGGGGATCCATCCCGTCGACCTGGACGCCCTCGAAGCCGTAGGCGGTGGCCTTCTGGGCCAGCGTCTCGCTTGCGGTCTGGCGCTCTCGAGGGACGGAGATCGCCCACTGGTTGTTGTTACAGAAGAAGACGTTCGGCGTGTCGAAGACGCCGGCGAAGTTCAGCCCCTCGTGGAAGTCGCCCTCCGAGGTGGCGCCGTCGCCGAAGTAACAGAGAAAGGCCTTCTCCTCGTCCTTGAGCTTCGAGGCCCACGCCGCGCCCGTCGCGTGGGGGATCTGGGTCGCGATCGGGACGGCCACGGTGAAGATGTTGGCGTCGTCGGGGATCTGGTTGCCCAGTTCGTGACCCATCCAGTACAGCAGCGTCCGCTTGAGCGACATCCCCCGAACGAGCGCCGAGCCGTGCTCGCGGTAGCTCGGGAACAGCCAGTCCTCGTCGGCCAGCGCGTGTGCGCTGCCGATCTGGGAGCCTTCCTGGCCGGACAGGGGTGGATACGTTCCCATCCGGCCCTGGCGCTGCAGGCTCACCGCCCGTTCGTCGAAGTGGCGGACGAGTCGCATCTGCTCGTAGATCTGGACGAACTCCTCCTCGGGGAGGTCGGGCACCTCGGCGCCCTCGAGAACGCGCCCGGCGTCGTCGAGCACCTGTACGCGGTCCTGCGGGTCTCGCTGTATCGTACTCACGGGTGTACCCACCTGTGCATACCCTAACGAATTATCGCTCGCGTTAAAGGATTTTCGTAAATAGTTTACTATCGATGAGATTCTTGCTCGACACGCCGGGAGTGGTCGGTGAAGCCGACTCAAATCGACCGATCGTCCGTGTCAACGCGACGAAAGAAGGGATTCACAGCGTGTCTGTGGATAAATCATCCGAATAGTGGACGGACGGTCGGTCTCCGACTGGGAACGAGTCGCACGCCGATTACTCGGCGGCCTCCGCCGACGTCGACTCCCGCGCATCCCGGCGCGCTTCGGCGACGCTTTTCCCCTCGCGGAGCACCGCGTCGACGAACAGTTCCCCGGCCTTGTACGACGAGCGGACCATCGGTCCGCTGGCGCAGTACAGAAAGTCGAGTTCCTCCTCGGCGACCCGCCGCCAGGTCTCGTACTTGTCGGGGTGGTCGTACCGGCGAACCTCGAGGTGGTCCCGCGAGGGCCGGAGGTACTGGCCGAGCGTGACGATGTCGACGCCCCGCTCGCGGAGGTCCGCCAGGGTCCGGTACACCTCGTGGTCGTACTCGCCGTGGCCGAGCATGATCGAGGTCTTCGTGTAGACGTCGGACTCCCGGTCGACCTGCTCGAGCACGCCCAGGCTCTGTTCGTACCCCGCTCGGCGGTCCCGGACGCGGAACTGGAGTCGCTCGACGGTTTCGACGTTGTGGGCGATGACGTCCGGCTCGGCGTCGATGATCTTCCGTACGAGGTGGTCTTCTCCCTGGAAGTCGGGAATGAGGACCTCGACGAGGATGCCGGGATGGCGCGCTTTGATCTCGCGGATCGTCTCCGCGAAGTGGCCCGCCCCCTGGTCCGGCAGGTCGTCCCGGTCGACGCTCGTGAGCACGACGTAGTCGAGGCCGATCTCGGCGACGGCCTCGGCGACGTTTTCGGGTTCGTCGGGATCGAGCGGTTCCATCCCCCCGGTTTGGACGTCACAGAAGTTGCAGGCTCGAGAGCAGCGATCGCCCATCAGCATGAACGTGGCCGTCCCGCCCGCGCCGTCGCCGGTGCCGGCGCCGCCGGACCAGCACTCGCCCAGGTTCGGACAGTTTGCCTCCTCGCAGACGGTGTGGAGGTTCCGCTCGCGAAGGCGCTTGCGAATGTCGGTAAACTCCTGTCCCGACGGCGGACGCATCTTGAGCCAGTCGGGTTTGCGGGCGCTGCTCATACCCCGATCTGGCGGGCCAGCGTGAAAAACGGTTGTGGTCGGCGCCCTTATCTCACTGTGATCTCGATAAAAATATTTATCTCGTATGTCGGCATCTATATGAACGAGATGCTCGACCTCGATCGCGAGGAGATCACGACGGGCTCGATACCCCGGGTACTCGCGATCCTTGCCGCGCCGTTGCTCGTCCAGAACCTCGTGCAGGTCCTCCAGCAGGTCGTCGACACCCTCTGGCTGGGCCGCCACAGCCTCGAGGCGGTCGCCGCCGTCGGGTTGACGTTTCCGCTCATCGGCCTGCTGGCCGCGGTCGCTGTCGGCGCCAGCGTCGGCACCCAGGTGCTCGTCTCCCAGCGCGTCGGCGCGGACGAACTCGCGGGCGGTCGGCGCGCCGCGGTTAACGGGACCGTCGTCGGCCTCGTCGCCGGGTTGATCGTCGGGTTCGTCGTCTGGCTCCTCGCCGGGTGGATCGTCGGCCTCTTCGGGGCCGGAGCGGTCGTCACCCGGTACGCCGCCGCCTACCTCGCGACCTTCGCGATCGCAGTTCCCCTGATGAGCGCGAGCGACACCGTCGAGGGGAGTTTCGTCGGCTGGGGCGATACCCGTGCGGCGCTGTACATCAACGTCGTTGCTGTCGCGGCGAACCTCGTGCTCGATCCGTTCCTTATTTTCGGCTGGTGGCTGTTTCCCGAACTCGGCGTCCCGGGTGCCGCGCTGGCGACGGCGATCGGCTACGGCGCCGGCCTCACGTTCGGGCTCGGCATGGCGATCCGCGGTCGCGGTGGGTTCGCTCTCTCGCGGGCGGACGTCGAACTCGCGCTCGAGGACTGTCGCGAGATCGGCGACATCGGCTGGCCGACCGCGGGCCAGTACCTCTCGAGCCAGTCGGCCCGCGTCGGGATGGTCTGGCTCGTCGCGATCGTCGGCGGCGCGGCGGGGCTGGCGGCGTACACGATCGGCGCCCGGGTGGCGGCGATCGCGTTCGTCCCCGCGATCGGGCTCCAGCAGGCCGCACAGAGCATGGTCGGACAGAACCTCGGCGCCGAACGCCCCGAGCGAGCGCGGCGCACGACGTGGGTCGGTGTCGCTATCGCGAGCGTCGGCCTCGCCGCGGTCGGCGCCGTCCAGTGGGCGATTCCGGAGACGCTGTCGGTGCTGTTCGTCCCCGACGCGAGTCCGGCCGAGGTCGAACTCGCCGCGGAGTACCTGCGGATCCTGGCGTACGGCTACTGGGCGATCGGCGCCACCTACCTCCTCCAGGCCGGGTTCAACGGCGCCCGGCGGACGCGAACGAGTCTGGTCGCGACGCTGTTTCAGTACTGGATCGTCCGGCTGCCCGTCGCGCTCGCCGGGGCCTACCTGCTCGGGCTGGGCGTCGTCGGTATCTTCTGGGGCGTCACAATCTCGAACGTCGTCGCCGCGCTGGGGCTCGGCGCGTACTACTGGTACGAGACCGAGTCGGGAATGAACGCCCGCGCGGTCGAAACCGCGAGGTCCGAAGCGGCGGATTGATACGGATTGCTGTACCGATTTACCGGCGCAACCGCCGTACGGGTCGCGGTTGCGCCGGTAATGACTTACAGGAAACCGTATGAGACGGGCTGCTGTGCTGTCCCGATTTGCCGACGCAAGCGCCAAAACGAGCGACGGCTGCGTCGGAGCTGACGTACAGCAGCCCGTACGAGGGGATCTGACCCCGTTAGCGCGACAGTTTTACGGCGACGAACCGAGTACGATCCGGTATGCCCACTTCGACGCCGGACTGGCTCCACCTCTCCGAGGACGAACGGATCGTCTGGGAGAGCCGTCCCCACCCGATCACGATGGGCGTCAGACTCCCGGCCGCGCTGTTGCTCGTCCTCAGCGGCTTCGCGATCGCCGGCTGGACGGCGACCGGCGGCACCGGGCTGCTCACGTACATCGGAGTCGCGCTCGCGGTCATCGGCGTCGCCGCAGTGCTCGTCCGGTACGCGTTCTGGCGAAACACTCACTACGTGATCACCTCCGCGGAGCTGTACAAGAAACGCGGCGTCGTCTCGAGGGACGTCACCCAGTTCCGGCTCGATCGGGTCCAGAACACGAGCCTGGAGCAGGACGCGGTCGGGCGACTGTTCGGCTACGGCGACCTGACGGTGTACACCGCCGGCTCCGGCGATCCGGAGCTCACCTTCGAACGGGCGCCCCGACCCGAGCGTGCCGGCAGCGCGCTCGCCGATCAACTCAGCGGGGCCGCCGACGGCGGCCGACCGCGAACGCCGTAGTCGCAGATCGCCGACGCGGTCCCGGGAGCCGGCGAAGGAAACGCCTTTTGCCCGTCGCTTCCCGTCTCCATCCGATGGAGGTCGCCGAGGTTCTACCCGAGTTCGCCGACGCCTTCGCCTTCGAGGAGTTCAACCGGATGCAACGCGAGGCCCTGCCCGCGCTGCTCGAGTCAGCGGCAAACGTGGTCGCGAGCGCGCCGACGGCCTCCGGCAAGACCGCGCTGGCCGAACTGGCGATCTGCAAGACGCTGGCCGAGGGTGGCACCGCGCTGTTTATCGCGCCGATGCGGGCCCTGACCAACGAGAAGGAGGACGACTGGGACCGCTTCGAGGCCCTCGACTACTCGGTGTACGTCGTCACCGGCGAGCGCGATCTGAACCCGCGACGGGCGCGCCACGCGGACATCCTCGTGATGACTCCCGAGAAGCTCGACTCGGCGACCCGGAAACACGACTCCCGGCGCTACGACTTCGTCACCGACATCGACGTCTGTGTCATCGACGAGGTGCACCTGCTCGACGCCGACCGCCGGGGGTCGGTACTCGAGGTGACGATCTCCCGGCTTCGACGGCTCTGTGACCCCCGAATTGTCGCGCTCTCGGCGACGATGCCCAACGTCGACGACGTCGCAGCCTGGCTCGACGCGCCCGAGGAGGCGACCTTCGAGTTCGGCGCGGAGTACCGCCCCGTCGAACTCAACGCCGGCGTCAGGACCTACACCCACGGCGACAACGCCTTCGCCGACAAGTACCGCCGGCTCTACCGGGCGCTGGATCTCGCCGAGCCCCACCTCCGCGAGGACGGCCAGTCGCTCGTGTTCGTCTCCTCCCGGCAGGACACCGTTCGGGCGGCCGAGAAGGCCAGAGACGAGATCGCCGAACGGGATATTCCGATGGGAGTTCGGGGAGATTACGACTTCCACACCGAGGCCCAGGAACTCGAGAACGACACCCTCCGCAACTCCGTGCTCGACGGGGTCGCCTTCCACCACGCCGGGCTCTCGAAGAACGACCGCGACCTCGTCGAGGAGTGGTTCAAAGCGGGCCACGTCGAACTGCTGTTCTCGACCTCGACGCTCGCCTGGGGCGTCAACCTGCCCGCCCGCTGTGTCGTGATCAGGGACACAAAACTCCACGATCCCCTCGAGGGCGAGGTCGACATGAGCCCGCTAGACGTCCTCCAGATGCTCGGGCGCGCGGGTCGCCCGGGGTACGACGACGTCGGCTACGGCTGGGTCGTCTGCGATACGGCGGAGGCCGACAAGTACCGCCGACTGCTCCGGGACGGGAAGGAGATCGAGTCGCGCCTCGCCGAGACCCTCGAGACTCACCTCAACGCCGAGATCGCGATGGGCACCATCACCGATCTGGAGGACGTGATGGACTGGCTCGAGACGACCTTTTACTACGTTCGCGGGCAGTCCAAACCCGAGGCGTACGACTTCCCGAACCTCCGCCAGCGCGTTCGGGACTGTCTCGAGGGACTCGTCGATCGGGGGTTCGTCGCGATGGGCGAGTCGGGCGACCTCTCGATCGAGGCGACCCCCCGAGGGGTGCTCGCCTCGAAGTACTACCTCCGGCTCGAGACCGCGGCCGCCTTCGCCGCGCTCTGTGACCGGGCGAGCGGGGGCGACGACCTCGAGCCCGACGACCTGCTCGAGGTCGTGGCGAGCGCGGCGGAGTTCGACTCGGTGTCGGCCCGCCAGGCCGAGCGCGACGCGATCAGCGCCGTGCTCGTCGGCCAGAAGACGGGCGACCTCGAGGCGGGCCAGCGAAAGGTGCTCGCAATCCTGCGCGGCGCCGCCAGCGGCTCGGTTCCGCCGGAACTCAGGAGCGACGCCTGGGTGATCCGGCAGAACGCGACCCGCCTGCTCTCGGCGCTGGGCGCCTTCCTCGACCGGCTGGCGGATCCACACGCCGCGAACCTCGCGCACCGGGTCGAGGCCCGGATCGAGAACGGCGTCGCCGAGGACGCGGTCGGGCTCACCGCGATCGACGGCGTCGGCCCCGGACGAGCGAGCAAGCTCTCGAAGGAGGGACTGTCGACGCCGGGCGACGTCGTCGACGCCAGGGTCGCCGGACTCGTCGAGGGCGGGCTCTCGGAGGGCGTCGCCGAGAGCGTCTACGAGGGTGCCCAGTCGCTGCCCGCGGCCGAACTCGAGTGGGGCCCGTTCCCCGAGACGATCGGCGTCGGCGAGAACGACGTCTGCGAGGTCACCGTCCGGAACGTCGGCGAGCCCGCGCGGGCGGGGATTCGGGTCACCGTCAACGGAGTCGAGATGACGAGCACGAGCACCTACCTGCGCGATACGGAGACGGTTCCTGTCGGCGTCTTCGGCGCCGACGCCGACACGCTCGAGTTCAGCGTCACCGTCGCCTTCCCCGAGAAGCCACTGATCCCACTCGAGGAGCGCCGAACCGTCGACGTCGTCTGAGCCGACTACTTCTTGTGGGTGAAGATGACGGCCTTGCCGTCGGCGGAGCCGATACAGAGGTCGAGTTGCTGCGAGAGGTTGAGACTGGTCGGGTTCTCCTTGCAGACGACGAGGTCGTCGAACTGGACGTCACAGGCCGGACAGGAAACCGCGACCGTGTTCTGGTAGCTCTTGATCGCCTGGTTCTCCTCGCGAAGGGTCAACGACGCGGCGAGTTCGTCGAGGTCGATCTCGTCCATATCTCCACTTTCGAGCGGGCACCTATAAAATCAGGGAGGATAATCATCGATCATCCGGTTCCTGCCGGCACGGTCGGCACCCAGCCGGGGCGACGACGGCTACGCCTCCTCGACGAACTCGAGCACCGCCTCCCGAACCTCAGCCGGCGTGTCGGCGGTCCGGTCGGCCGGCGAGTAGTCGATGTCGCCGTGGGCGTCGATCCGGTAGGCGACGACGATCGTACCCGCGCGGTCGGCCGCCTCGATGCCGTTCTCGGAGTCCTCGACGACGACGCAATCCTCAGCCGGAACGCCGACCTCGTCGGCCGCGTACTCGAAGACGTCCGGTTCGGGCTTGCTGTCGCCGTCGATCTCCTCGGCGCTGATTACCTCGTCGAACTCCCCCTCGAGGTCGAACCGTTCGAGAACCATCCCGATCCAGTCGTGGGGCGAGGAGGAGACGACGGCCGTCGGTACGCCCCGCTCCTCGAGTTCGGCGAGCAGGTCGTGGGTCCCCTCGAGCAGGTCGACGCGCTCGGTGTACAGCTCCTCGGCCGCCTCCCTGAACTGCTGGAGGTACTCCCCGCGAGAGATCGAGGTGCCGTACTCGGCCTCGAGGTAGTCGTAGATCTCCTCGTAGTTCATCCCGCTGACCTCGGCGACGTCGACGTCCTCGTCGGGGACGGCCGCAGGAAGGATCTCCTCGCGCTGGAACTCGACCCAGTAGTCCTCCGAATCGACGAGCACGCCGTCCATGTCGAACAAGACTGCAGTCATGTACGTCGGACTACCGGGGACGGACGTATAGCCGTTCGGCCGTCGTGCGTCCACCGCCGGGCGGTTCCGTCGGCAAGTCATCCAGAAGACGAATGCGATACATGTAGGCGGTCGATGTACCACCGCGGACTGCCCACCCTTCGCTGTGGTGGCGCGCGCTGTCGGCCGACCGAACGCCAGTGAGGGCGGTCGACGATGCCGCGCGAGGGATGAGCGAACGAGTGAAACGAGTGAGAGAGTCGGCTGGGGAGGGCGTGGCGATCCCGTGTGTTCGTGCGAGCAGAGCTTGCTCTCGGAGTGAGTACCGCGAAAGTCCCTCCCGGCGAGGGTTGGCCGAGACTGCAGACTCGAAGCTAGTTGGTCCATTCGTACTCGCTACGTAACGAATCGGTCCACTCGATCGATTCTCGAGACTGATGGAAATCGTACTACCGACCACGGCTAGCCGAAGACCTCGCCGCGGCGCTCGTGTTCCATCTCCGCCTCGACCGCCTCGGCGATATCGGCGCCGAACTCGCGCTCGAGCAGCCACAGCGCCAGGTCGATCCCGGCCGTGACGCCGCCGGCCGTAAGCACGTCGCCGTCGTCGACGACCCGTTCCTCGACCACGTTCGCGGCCGACTCCTCGAGGTCGTCGATCGCAACCTGGTGGGTCGTCGCGGGACGGCCCTCGAGCAGCCCCGCCTCGGCGAGGATCATCGCGCCGGTACAGACCGAGGCGACGGTCGCCCCGTCGGCGAAGCGTCCGTCGACGGCGTCCGGTACGGCTCCCTCGTCGACGGCGGCGCGAACGCCCTCGTTGGGGGTCGTCCAGCCGCCGCCGGGAACGACCAGCAGGTCCGGCTCCCCGAGCCTCCCCTGCGGTTCGACCCGGAGGTCGTGGCTCGCGGTGACGAGGTCGGTCTCCTCGAGCGTCACGAGCCGAACCTCGAGCGAGGCGCCGGCCGCCGCGCCGTTTGCGAGGACCTCGTAGGGGCCGATGGCGTCGAGTTCGTCGAACCCGTCGAACAGCAGGATCTCCGCGGTAACGTCGACCATGTGTGAGAGGTTCGTGCCGTCGGGGAAACGTATTTCGGCGACGGCCGTCCGCTACCGCGGCGACGCGATCGCCGCGAAACGAGCACGATAGTTCTCGCTCTGAGCGACGATCCGGGGCGGACCGCGAGCAGTCGGGCTCGAGTTTGACGTCGTGGCCGATAACGGAGGCGACGGTCGCCCGCGAGGGCGCGGCGTCGCTGCCGGCCGAGACTGGACGACCGTCGTGTCTGACGCCCGCACCGCGTTTCCCGACGTAGAGGTCCTCGAGCAGCGGGACGTGGACGACGCCGAGAACGGGCTCGCCGCTCTCGAGCACCGTCACTGCCGTCGCGAACGAGGGGAGTCCAGACTCGAAGTTGTTTGTCCCGTCCAGGGGGTCGACGAGCCACTCGCAGGCGCCGTCGCCCTCGTGGTAGCCCGACTCCTCGGCGCGGATCGGGTGGTCCGGAAACCGCGAGCGGATCGCCTCGAGCATCCGCTCTTCCGAGCCGGTGTCGGCGCTGGATTTCACGTCGTGGGCGAGACGGTCGACGTCCGTGTCGCCGGCGCGGTACGCCTCGCGGAGGTATCGTCCACCGACGGTACAGGCCTCGATCGCGGTCGCCTCGAGTTCCGAGAGGGACGGCTCCATGGATCGAACGAGTCGATCGGCTGACTGTTGAACGTTCGGGTTCGCTTCGCCCGGGAGACCTCTTGTGGGGCCCGAGACGCTGGAGGCGTCCGTGAGGCCGTCCGAGCCGGAGTTACCGGGTCGTCTCCGGCGCCTGCGGTCGAGTGCTGGCGATTCCGAAAAAGAAACCGAGGTAGAGAGCCAGGACGACCATCCAGAAGGCGGCGACGAGCAGCGAGAGGGGACCGGTCATCGATTCCTCGCTCGACCGCTGTAGCTGGAGCTCCCGCACGCACACCGCTTCCCGCCGATCGGGAGGAGCGTTCCGTCGTCGAGCAGTCGGGCGGCGACGGGTCGGTTGCAGTTCTCGCAGATCGCGACCGTCTTCGGACGCTCGTGTAGCGAAGCCATCGTCCTACTCGAGCGTACCGCGGGAAGCGCCATGAACGCTGCTAGGATCCCACAATCCGTCTCCGGAGCGCTACGTCGACCTCGGTATCTCGTCGAGTGGGCCGGTGTTGCACGCGACTCTCAGTTCCGGCCCCGCTCTCGAGCCTGCAGCACTTATTTAAATTCCCGACTCGAGACACAGGGCAGATGCGACGACGGGGGAGACGACGGATGCAGTGTGGACCGGACGGACGAACGCTCGCCGAATCGAACGGGCGAGAGAACCACCGAGGACGGCGCCGTTCGCGGCGCGACGGGCGACCGACGGAGACCGCGTCGAGGGGTCGATGAACCGACGCTATCTCCTGCTGATCGGCCTGTTCGTCCTCGTCGGCAGCTACCTGGTCGCCGGCGGCGCGGTCGATCCGACGACGGAGCCGGGAGAACCCGAAACGCTCGAGCAGGACCGGCTGATCCAGCCCGACGAGAACGGCAGCCACGTCTGGCCCTACACGAGCCGGGATCGGTCGACCGACGAACGGACCCTCGCGCTCAACCTGATCGTCCACGGCGACGACGAGCGCGTCCAGCGGGCGCTGGTCGCCCAGGACGAACTCGAGTGGGAGGAGCTCGATCCTGACGAGGAGGGCGAAGCCGAAGCCTACGACGACGGCGAGGACTCGATTCAGTGGGACGACGCCCACGGCTCGACGCGGTACACCTACGTCGACACCGAACCCCACGGCGGGGAGGGCGTCTGGATTGACGAGAGCTACCAGCTCCACTCGGGAACCTATCTCGGCAGTCGACACCACATCCGGGCGTACACGACCGAACACGACGACTGGACGGCCATCCAGGTCCACCAGGAGCACTTCGACTTCTTCCGGCTGCGACACACGGTGACCGACATCCAGCAGTCCCAGAACGCGCTCGAGGGGGAGTTCCTCGACGAACCGTTCGTCGAGGAGGTGCGACGGGAGTACCACGGCACGCACGGCGGGTGGAACGACGGCTGGCTCTCGGTCATCGAGCTGGCGGCCGTCGGCCCCGTCGCCATCGGGAGCGTGCTCGGCATTCTCGGGCTGGCCGCCGGCGGGAAGACCAAAGGGGCCCTTCGGGGCGCCCGCCGGCTGCTCGAGTGGGCGTACCTGAACGTCCGCGGGTTCGTCCTCGTCGGGGCGCTGGCAGGACTGGTCGTCGGCGTTCGAAGCGCCGGGCTCGCCGTCGAAGCGGCGGTGCCGTGGATCACGCCGCAGGCGTTCGTCGTCGTGCTCTACCCGATCCTGGCGGTCGGGTTGCCGGTGACAGCGATCGTGCTCACGCAGTCGCTCGAGCGGGCGGGCCGGCTGCTGCGGCTGCAACGCGTCGTGAACTGGCTCGGGCGGCCGCTGGCGCCCCAGTCGGCGTTTGCGTTTACCGCCGTCGGGCTCGGACTGGGGTTCCTGCTGGATTTCGCCGCGGTCGGGGTGACGACCCTGCCGCTCGAGTTGTTGCTCCATCGGATCGGGCTGATCGTCACCCTTGGGCTGCTCGCCGCAGGAACCGCCCGCAACGACACCGAGGGCGTCGTGCTCTTCGGCATCGGCCTGCTGGGATGGATGGTCGGGCTCGCGATGCCGCTTCTGGGCTACCTGTAGCGACGGTCGCCGTCGTTTCGAAACGCCGTACGTTTTTGCGCCAGCTCCCGTCTCCGGCTCCATGGAGGACCAACAGCAGCGAGTCGCGGCGTTCGTCGACGACCACGACCTCGAGACTCCGCCCGAGTTTAGACTGCTCGACCTCGTCTCGGAGGTCGGCGAACTCGCGAAGGACGCCAACGAGTCGACCACTTACGGCGCCGAGCCGGACGACCTCGAGATCAGCTCCGACGAGCTCGGAGACGCGCTGTTCGCGCTGCTCGCCGTCGCCGATACCCTCGAGATCGATGCCGACCAGGCGCTCGAGGAGGCGCTCGAGAAGTACGAACGGCGGCTCGAGGGGAGCGGATCCGCGGGTTCGGGCCACTGAAAGGAGGGAAATAGCTACGGCGCGGGGTCACCCTCGAGGTCGAGGACGTCGGCGGCCGCCTCGCGAACCGTCTCGAGGCGGTCCGGCGGGGCGTAGACGCCGAGACGCCAGATCTCGCGCGCGCAGGCGTCCAGACCGGCGACCAGCGGCGACCGATCGCCGAGGCTTCGGGGTTCGCCGTCGACGAGCACTCGCGCCCGGGATTCCGGCGACGAGGGCATCCCGGGGCTGTCGAGGATCACGGCCGACGGGGCGACGTCGGCGACGCTCGCGATCTCGCGCTCGAGTTCTCGGGTACGGTCGTACTCGAGACCGACGAAGCGCTCGGGAACAGCATCTCGTCGAGCCCAGGCTGCGCGCTTGTAGAGCCGGCGATTGCGCAGGCGGCTCGCGGCGTCGGCCGTCGGCTCGTGGTTGGCGAGTCTCGCCAGCAGCTCCTCGTCGGTCAGTCGCGCGAACCGTTCGGGCTCGAGGACGCCGTCGGCGAGGACGCGCTCGCTGGCCCGGTCGAGCATCGCGCCGGCGATCCGGGAGACGTGGTGGCGGTAGACGGTCGCGTTCATCAGCGTCCGGGCGATCAGCGCGCTCTCGGCGCTCGCGACGTTGCCGTCGGCGATCACCAGCTCGTCGTCGACGAGCCGAAAGGCCCGGATTAGCCGCGCGTGGTCGATCGTCCCGTAGGGGACGCCCGTATGGTGGGCGTCCCGCACGAGATAGTCCATCCGGTCGACGTCGAGCGAGCCGGAGACGAGTTCGCCCAGCGGGCCGCGCCCGTCGACGGTCGCCGCGACGGCGTCGGGGTCGATCCCCCGCTCCTCGAGGACCGTTCCGAGTTCGGTCTCGGCGAGCAGCCACCCGATCTCGTCGTGGTGGCGCCCGAGGTGGCGTTCGATGGCGGCCTCGGTCTGGTGGCCGAACGGGCCGTGGCCGACGTCGTGGACCAGCGCCGCGGCCCGGAGGCGATCGGCGAGATCGTCCTCGAGTTCGAGCTGATCGACGGCCCGCGAGGCGAGGTGGTAGACGCCGAGGCTGTGCTCGAAGCGGGTGTGGTTGGCGGCCGGGTAGACGAGCTGGACGGTGCTCAGCTGCCGGACGTACCGGAGCCGCTGCATCGGCTCGGTGTCGAGCAGCGCCTCCGCTACCGGGCGGAGTTCGATGTAGTCGTGGACGCTGTCCTTGATCGTCGTCATGGCCGACACTCGGCGGACCGGACTCTTAGCCGCGGTGGTCTCGCCGCCGGCTGCGAACCGGTCCCAGAGTTATCGGGTGGCGACCGGCGCGAGCAGCGCGCGGTCGATCTGCTCGCGGGTCTCCTCGAGCGAGCCGGAGTTGTCGATCGTCACGTGCTCACAGTCGAGGGGATCGAACGTCTCGCGAAGCTGCAGGTGCTGTTCGAACCGGGCGTCGCTGACGCAGTCGGTTCGGCTCTCGATGCGCTCCTCGACGACGTCGACGTCGCAGTCGACGTAGACGAACGTGCAGTCGGCGCCGACCGCGCCGGCGATCTCGGCGGCCCGGTCGCGGTACGGCTTCGACTGAAAGGTCGCGTCCAGAACGACGTCCGTGTCGGACTCGAGGGCCGACCGCGCGAGCGAGAGCAACTCGGCGTAGGTCGCGTCGGTTTCGGCCGAGGTGTAGTCGGGATCGGGGAAGAGTCGCTTTCGAACCCGGTCGCTTCGGTAGCGCTCGGCCTCGAGTCGGTCGGCCGTGTACGCCGAGGCGACGGATTTGCCAACGCCCGGCAAGCCACAGTAGACGATCAGGGTTGGACGGGCCACGGCTGGTGATCGTCCGTACGGGTATTAAATCCGACCGAAATCCGGTCGGGTACCCGATACTCGCCCGTCATATTTTATCCAGCTCACAACGATAAATATGAAAATAGACCGCCTCTATCGGGAAACTATCATTGATTTTATCCCGGTTCGCTTTTCGTACTAGGTATGGCCCGGACACCACGCTGTGGCGATAGCACGCGACGAACGTTTCTGGCGGCTTCGGGAGGGACCGCACTCGCAGGGCTGGCCGGTTGTCTCGGCGGGAACGGCGACGGGGACGACGGCGACGACGCCGTTCGCTTCATCCTCAACCCGGCAGAAGAGCAGACCGACATCATCGAGGAGTACACCCCCATGAAGGAGTACCTCGAGGACGAGACCGGCGCCGACATCGAGCTCATCCGCGCCGGCAGCTACGTCGAGACCCTCGAGGCGCTCGACGCCAACCAGGCGGAGATGGCGGACACGTCGCCGACGGCGGTTCCGGGCGGCGAGGGGTTCGCCGACGTCCTCGGGATGCGAACGGCCTTCGGCGGCCCGCTGTACTTCTCGACGATCATCACCACGCCCGACAGCGACATCGAGAGCGTCGAGGACCTCGAGGGCGAGTCGGTGGCCGCCGGCGCGCTGATGTCGTTCAGCGGGACGCTGGCACCGGCAGTAATGTTGAGCGACGCGGGACTGGACATCGGCACGTTCCCGCAGGGAGACGCGGAGGATCTGGAGATTCAGACCGCAGGTGACCACGACACGGCCCGCGAGCAGATGGTCAACGACGACACGGTCGCGGCCGCCACGACGGGCGCGTTCGCGTCCGCACCGCAAATCCCCCAGGAGCAGTTCGACGAGTACGAGGAGTTCGTCGAACACTCCGCGGAGTACGAGGGCGCCGGTTCGGCCCTCGAGGACGGCGAGGACGAGCTACAGTTGCTCGCGGTCTCGGACCCGCTGCCTCGAGCGCCGATCATGGCCCGCAGCGAGTGGGACGATCCCGTGCGCGAGGACATCGAAGAGGCGCTGCTCGCGGCCGAGGAGGAGGACCTCGTCCCCGAGGACGTCGACGAGGACTACGAACTCTGGTTTACGGGCATCGAGGAAGCCGACAGGGACGACTACGAGCCGGTCAACGAGGTCCTCGACGAACTCGGACTCGAATTCGAAGACTTTGAGGACGAGTAGCGGGCAGACACCGTAGGGAGCGTATCCAAATTTAACTATGTCCGCTATTCGAGTAGAAAACCTCACAAAACGGTACGGGGAGACGGTCGCCCTCGACGACGTCTCCTTCGAGATCGAGGAGGGGGAGTTCGTCGTCGTGCTCGGCATCTCGGGGTCGGGTAAGTCGACGCTTCTCAGGTGTATCAACGGACTCACCGCCCCGACCGAGGGTGCGGTGTACGTCCAGGACGAACCCGTTACGTCCCACAGAAACGACGTCTCGATGGTCTTCCAGCAGCACAACGTCATCGAGGGGATGAGCGCGTACTCGAACGCGCTCACCGGCGCGCTGAGCCGGGCCGACTACATGGAGAGCGTGCTCCGGTTTAACGACCGCGAAGACAAGGTGAAAGCGCTCGAGGCGCTCGAGACGGTCGGACTGCTGGACGAGGCCGAACAGCGAGCCGGTCGGATGAGCGGCGGGCAACAGCAGCGGGTCGGCATCGCGAGGGCGCTCGTGCAGGACTCGGATATCCTGCTCGCCGACGAACCGGTCGCGAGTCTCGACCCCGGCAGCGCACAGACCGTCATGGGCTATCTCCGGACCGCAGCCGAACAGCGCGGCCTGACCGCGATGATCAGCCTCCACCAGGTCAACCTCGCCCGACAGTTCGGACAGCGGTTCATCGGGCTCGCCGACGGGGAGCTGGTCTTCGACGGCTACGGCGACGAACTGACCCTCGACGTCATCGACGAGCTGTACGGCGGCATCGACATGGAGGAGTTCCTGTCCGCCGGCGATAACAAAAGCGAGGCGACCCAATGAGCACCGACAGCGCCATCGAGCAACGGTTAGAGGAGATCCGGCTCACCCGCCGGGTCCGGTGGATCATGTACGGCCTCTTCTCCGTGCTCTTCGTCGCCGCGCTGTACGGGTCGATACGGCTGATGGACTTCTCCTTCGGCTACCTCTACCAGCAGTGGCCGTACTTCACCGATCAGGTCGTCAACTACGTCCCCGACATCGAGTTCCTCATCGAGGAGAACCTGCCCCTCGAGGCCGGGATCACGCTCGCGATGGGCTTTGCGGGAACCGTCTTCGGCATCCCGTTCGCGCTCGCGCTCGGCGTCCTGGGCAGCGGTCGGGTAACGCCGTTCCCGTTTAACTTCATCTTCCGGTCGATCATGGCCGTCTCCCGCGCGATCCCCGCGCTGGTGTGGTTCTTCATCTTCATCCCGCTGAGCGGACTCGGGGCGATCACCTCGACGATCGCGATCTTCGTCAGCACGATCGGTAACCTCGGTCGCCTCTTTACCGACGAACTCGAGGAGGTCAAGGAGGGACCGATCGAGGCGATGGAGACCACCGGCGCGTCGAAATCCCAGACGGTCACCTTCGGGATGTTGAGCCAGGTCAAGACCTCCTTTATCGCCTGGACGCTGTACATCTTCGAGGTCAACGTCCGACAGGCCGTCACGCTCGGACTGCTCGGGGGCGGCGGCATCGGCGTCGTCATCGAGGTCCAGCAGGGGATGCGCGCCTACGACAACATGATGGCCGGGATCCTGGTCGTGTTCGTGCTGATCGTCGTCGTCGAGATGATCAGCCAGCGCATTCGGTCCTACCTCCGCGACGACGAGGAGGCCGACGGGCTGATCGCGCTCATCGTCGGCTTCCCCCAGCGGATGGCCGAATCGGCGGTCAAGTAACCTGCCGACTCCCCCCTTCTATCTCACTCGAGATCCAGTTCGTGCGCCCGCTCGAGAAACAGCGCCTTCGCGTCCGTATCGGGATCGATATCCGAGGGAGCGACCTCGAGCTGGGGTTTCTCTCGCCGCTCGCTCGGGAAGTGAACCGCGAGCTCGTAGCGTCCGATCGCACCGTCCGCGGTGTCGACCAGTCGCTCGTCCTCGGCCGTCGGCTCGAGTCCCGTCGCCTCCCGGACGGCCCCCTGGAGCCGACGTTCGGCGACCGTGTACCCCGGAAGGCTTCGCTTGACCGGTGCGGGGACGTCCGAGAGGTAGGCCTCGCTGGCGTCGTGGAGCAGTCCCCATCGCTGTGCGGAAAGTGTTCCGCCCCGCGTTTCGACCTCGAGGCACTCGGCCTGCTCCGCCTGTAGAAGCACTTCCCCTGCCCCGCGAACCGGCTGAGGTTCGAGAGCGCGTGGGCGACGTCTGCCAGCTCGATCCGGTCGGGTTCCGGAGCCAGCGGTGTGATCGTCCCGCCGGTCCGCGTGTCGATCGTCGCGTGGCCGCCGTTGGCTTCGGCCAGGAGTTCCTGTAACGCTCCGACGACCGACTCCGCTCGCCGTCGGAGCTCGTCGTCCGGCTCCTCGCCAGCCCGCAGCGCTCCCGCCAGGGTCGCGACCTCGTCCTCGAGCCGGGACGGATCCCTCGACCCGGCGACCCCTTCGTTCGAATCGGCCATACCGTCGTGGATCCGCGAGCGGGAAAAAAGATGTACCGTTGTGCTCGAGGAGCCGACCCGTCCTCGAGTTTAAGTACCGGAACGCGGCCAACCGAACCCATGATCGACGACGCCATCCGCGTCCTCGCGGGCGACTGCACCGTCATCGCGGAGGACACCGATCGATCGGAGTACCGCGGTCGAGTGACGACGATCGTCAAGCCCGACAACACCGTGCTTGTCCATGATATCGACGGCTACCAGCCCGTGGCCTGGCTCACCCGCGCCGAAAGCGTCTCGAGCGACCGGGCGGGCGACTTCACGCTCGTCGCCAAGAAGGACACGCAGACGCTGCGAATCGCCGCCCACCAACAGGAGGGGTTCGCTCACTACCCGGCCTCGGCGGCCGGCACACCGGTCGGCACCTGCCCGAACTGTGACGGCGCACTCGTTCGCTCCTCAGGAGTCCACTGCGTCGACTGCGGCGAGCGGTACGGGATCCCATCGGACGCGACGATCCGCGAGGAACGATGTGACTGTGGCCTCCCACGAATGCGCGTCGAGCGCGGACTCGCGTTCGACGTCTGTCTCGACCGAGGCTGCGAGTCGCTGGACGAGGCCGTCCGCGAGGCGTTCGACCGCGAGTGGAACTGTCCCGAACCGGGCTGCGACGGCGACCTTCGGATCCTCCGCCGGGGCGGGCTGATCGCCGGCTGCGAGCACTATCCGGACTGCGACACCGGCTTCGCGCTCCCCGCCGGCATCGTCGACGGCGACTGCGGCTGCGGACTACCGACCTTCGAGACCGGCACCGGCGCGCGCTGTCTCGACGCGACCTGCGGACGGGTCGGCGAGTACCGGGTCGAGGCCGGCGTCGACGACTGATACGGTTTACTGTAAGCCATTACCGGCGAAACCGCCGCACGGGTCGCGGTTGCGCCGGTAAATCGTTACAGCAATCCGTATGAGACGGGCCGAAACGGGACGCGACGGGATCCACAGCCACTTAGTGATCCCCGGCAAAGAGCCGGGTATGTCACTCGAGGGGCGGTTCGAGGACGGCGTCGTCCGCGTCGGCGGCGACGCCCGCCAGCGCTATCACGACTCGCGGGGCTACGGCTACCCGCTCGAGGGCAACGAGATCGCCCTCGCACCCGTCGAGGCGGCCCACCTGCTCTACCGGGGCGACCTCGCGGCCGTCGTCGACGGCGACGAGCGACTCGACTTCCGGTCGTTGCTGGCCCGCGAGCCCGGCCCCGACTTCGGCGTCCGGTTTCTGGTCTACGCCGATCTCCGCGAGCGGGGGTTTTACCTCTCGCCCGCGGCGGAGCCGTGGGTCGAGGATCCCCCGGAGACGGAGTTCGCCGTCTTCCCCCGCGGGAAGGGACCCGGAGACGGCGAGATCGCCTACGCCCTGCGGGTACTGGGCGAGCGGACCGACGTCGCCGGCCGAGACCTCGAGGAGGGCGTCCTCGCGGTCGTCGACGAGGAAAGCGAGATCACGTACTTCGAGGTGAACCGTCGGGATCCCGCGGGATCCTCGGCGTCCGGACTTCCCGAGAACTGCGAGGCGGACCTGCTCGCCGACCGGGTCGTCGTCTGGGAGCCCCCCCTCAAGCTGTACGAGGAGACGTTCTACGGCCAGCCCCTCGAGGGTCGGGAGTACGACGAGCCGACGCTGCAGTGTTCGCTGCTCGAGGCGACCTACCTCGCCGAGCGGGGCGCGCTCGACCTCGATCCCGCGACCGTTCGAGAACGGGGCCGCGAGGTCGAGGGCGAGCGGTTCGACCGCCGACTGCGGGTCTACGCCGACCTCCGCGAGCGCGGGCTCGTGCCGAAGACGGGCTACAAGTTCGGCGCGGACTTCCGGACCTACGCCGACGTCGATTCGGTCGACGACCTGGGTCACTCCGAACTGCTGGTGCGGGTCCACCCCGCCGATCACGTCTTCGAGCCCCGCGACATCGCCCTCGACGTTCGGCTGGCCCACGGGGTCCGAAAGACGATGGTGTTCGCGCTGGTCGGCGAGGACGGCATCGAGTGGTGGTCGCTCGAGCGGCTGACGCCGTGACGAATCGCACGTCCGGTCCGTACCGGCGAGATAGCCATCAGTGGCTCTTTGATCGCGTCGAATACCGAGAAAGAGCGGTTCCAACGACGTATCCGGCCGTTCCGACGAAGATCGCGACCGGGAGACCGGACCCAACGCCGCTTTCGATCCCGCCGATCAATTCGTCGTATGCCGAGGTATACCCGTAGTCCAACAGTCGGGGGTACGTGTACCGAGAGCCCGTCTCCCAGTTCCCGGTGAGATAGCCCACCAGTGGTGGAAAGACGTACCACCAGAGAGCGAAAAGCCACAGCGCACCGATCGTCGGGACGAGGCCCGCCCGCACGGCTCCTGCAATGATAGCGATCCCGAACGCGACTGCGATCCAGCCAAGAGAAAGGCCGATATCTACTACGTCGAGTACGAACCCGCCGGAGAGGAGCAACGAGAGGGCACCCACTGCCAACAGGAGGAGGCCGCCGTTCCGTCCGTCCCCGACGACGTGTGGACGGAAGCGGTCCCGGTAGCTCATCATGATATGAACTGTCGTTGTCACTAATGGTCCTTTTGGCGGGAGCGGTGATCACCGCGCGTTTCTCGCAACCGGACGGGCCAGTTCGGGTTCAGCGTCGAGCTACCGGCGTTTGGCTTCCGGAACCGTAATTCCCTCGTGCTCGAGCAGGCGCCGTTTCAGCTTCAGACCGCCGCCGTACCCGCCGAGCGAGTCGTGACCCACGACGCGGTGACAGGGGACGACGACGGGGATCGGGTTCCGGCCGCAGGCCTGCCCGACGGCGATCGGTGCGGTCTCGAGGCCGGCCGCGAGGTCGCCGTAGGTGCGGATTTCGCCGAACGGAATTCGCGCCATCGCCCGCATGACGGCACCAGTGAAGTCGTCCGGGTACTCTATCTCGAGGTCGAACGCCTCGCGCTTGCCGTCCTCGTACTCGCGCAGCTGGTCGCGAATCGTCTCCGAGGACGCGTCGATCAGTGAGGCGTCGAGTTCGCGGGAGGCGCCGAGTATCCGAGTCCGCATTCGCCGTCAGATTCGGAACGGGCGCGCTTGAGACTACCGGTGGCGCGAACGAGCGTACAGCGGCGAAATCGATGTCGAAGCCGAAGCCTTTTGCGCGCTGGCGCGCCAAAACCGTGGTAATGACCGGAGACGAGCCAGTCGAGGAGTCCGAGTCAGGAGAACCGCTCGCGGACGGTGGGGCAGCAGGCGCCGATGACGTCGCACTGGACCCGTGGGGCTCCTCGGCCGTCTCCGACTACCGCAAACTGTTCGAGGAGTTCGGCATCGAGGAGTTCGACGAAGTGCTCGAGGAGGTACCCAACCCCCACTACCTGATGCGCCGCGGGGTTATCTTCGGCCACCGGGACTACCGACCCGTCGCCGAGGCGCTGCGGGAGGGCGAGGACGCCGCGGTCCTCTCAGGCTTTATGCCCACGGGCGACCCCCACATCGGCCACAAGCTGGTTTTCGACGAGATCATCTGGCACCAGCAGCAGGGCGCCGACGCCTACGGGCTAATCGCCGACCTCGAGGCGAACTCGGCCCGCGGGATGAGCTGGGACGAGATCGACGAGCACGCCCGGGACTACCTGCTCTCCCTGCTCGCGCTCGGGTTCGACCCCGACGAGGGGACGCTGTACCGCCAGTCGACGAACCGGGAGGTCCAGGACCTGGCCTTCGAGATCGGCGCCGACGCCAACTTCTCGGAGTTCCAGGCGATCTACGGCTTCGACGGCGAGACCGACGTCTCGCACATGCAGTCGGTCGTCACCCAGATGGCCGACATCCTCTACCCCCAGCTCGAGGAGCCCAAACCGACCGTCATCCCCGTCGGACCCGACCAGGATCCCCACGTTCGCCTGGCACGGGATCTCGCCGAGCGAACCCGATTCTTCAAGGTTTCGGAGGCCTACGCGAGCTTCGAGCTCGATCCCGAGGAACGGGACCTCGTCGCCGACTTCCACGAGAAACTGGATCCGGCCGAGTTCGACGACGATCAGCTTCGCTGCGTCCACGTCGCCGAGGCGATCGAGGAGACCCCCCTCGAGGATCTTGACGTCCCCGCCGACACCCTGAGTTCGGTGCTGACGAAACTCGAGGAGGCCGGCATGGAGCCCGTCCGACCGCGAACCCGATTCTTCGATCGTCGGGCGACCGACGAGGCCTTCGACGCGCTCATCGAGGCGGTCGAGGGCGAGAAGCGCGTCTACGAGAACCACATCGACGCCTTCGAGCTCGAGGTCGCCGAGGCCGAAGAACTCGCCCGCGAGGTCGAGGTCGACAACGGCGGCTACGGCTTCCGCCCGCCGTCGTCGATCTACCACCGCTTCATGACCGGACTGACCGGCGGGAAGATGTCCTCGTCGGTGCCCGCCTCGCACATCTCGCTGCTCGACGATCCCGAGGTCGGCTACGACAAGGTCAAGTCGGCGACGACCGGGGGCCGCGAGACGGCCGAGGAACAGCGCGAGAAGGGCGGGAAGGCCGACGAGTGTCCCGTCTACGAGCTGTACGCCTACCTGCTCGCCGGCGACGACGACGAGTTCGCCAAGCGAGTGTACGACGAGTGCGTCGGCGGCGAACGGCTCTGTGGCGACTGCAAGGAACAGGCCGCCCAGCTCATGCGGGAGTTCCTCGAGGAACACCAGGAGAAACGTGCGGAGGTCGAAGAGCTGCTCGAGGCGGCCGACATCGAACTCGAGTCGCCGCGGAAACACTGAGTACGCTCAGTCGTCGTCGGCGTCGGAGTCCGCGTCGGCGACCTCGACCGTCGCCGCGAGACCGTGACTATCGGTTCGATCACCGTCCTCGAGCGACGCGCTCACCTCGAGATCGTACGTCGCCGGCTCGAGATTCCTCGCGTCGGCGTGGAGTTCGTAGACCGCCTCGACGGTATCGCCGCCGTCGACCGTCTCGCTGACGGCGACGTCGTCGGTCATGGTGACGTTCTCGGCGTCGTCCGGAATGTATTCTGACTCGTCGTACCGCTCCGAGGTGAACGGGACCCGTTCCGGGAACTCGCTGCCCGCATCTCGCTCGAGCGCCAGTACGCCGAAAGGCCACCCGGGACCGGAACTGACGGTGATCGAATCGGGCTCGGCGGTCGTCGCGAGCGCGAGACCGGCGCCGGCCAACAGCGCGCGTCGGTTCATACGCGAACTGGCGGCAGCGCCGCCATATGTTTTCTCGAAGGTGAAATCGCTCTTTGACCGATAGTACTGCGAGCGGCCGCGTACTCGAGTCACCGCGGAAGGCCTGGTCGACTCCACAGGATCCGTCCTTTGCTCCGCAACTGCACCCCCTACCGGACCACCGCCGGGTGGGACTGATACGGTTTTCTGTAAGTCATTACCGGCGCAACCGCGACCCGTACGGCGGTTGCGCCGGTAAATCGTTACAGCAATCCGTATGAAAGGGGCGAACCCGTTCGAGGAAGGCAGGCGACCGGAGGACCGCAGCCGTCAGGCGAGGACCGCACGGAGCCTCCCGACTCGAACGGGGTCGGGGCTTTCGGAGTAGTGCTGTCACCTGAAACATCACGATCTGCAGAACGAACGACGACCAGCGAGGATCGCGTAACGTTTTTGCATCCCCATTGCAATCGTTCGCACATGGCATTCGAACCCCGCGATCGGCGCGTCGTCCGCCAGTCAGCTACGGCTCCGGGGTTCGGCTTCTTTTTCGCCGACTAACGTCGGGCCGGTGGACTCGAGGGCGATCACACCGGTCGTCCTCGGCGAAACCGTCCGCAAGCGTCGCGCACTCGAGCGGTGCCCGAGTCGGGCAGTCCGATCGAGGTACGACGTCGAGCGGAGTCGGAACCGCTAACTGACCGACCGACAGCCATTCAGACAAGCGAATGCAACTACCAGAATCACAGGTCGCGGTCTTGGAGGCCGCGAGCGCAGACGAGGCGACGCCCGTCGACGCCCTCGCCGCGGCGACCGACCTGCCGCCCGAAACCGTCACCGGGGCGGCGTTCGAACTCGAGGAGCAGGGACTGGTCGCCGTCGAGGAACGCGTCGAGGAAACGATCTCGCTCACCGACGAGGGAACCGAATACGTCGAGGACGGCCTGCCCGAGGTTCGCCTCTACGAGGCCGCCCTCGAGGCCGGCGCCGACGCAGACCCCGTTTCGATGGGGCGAGTTATCGGGAGTTCCGGGCTCGAGGGCGCGGCGGTCGACATCGCGCTCTCGAACTACGCCCGGAAGGGGTACGGCTCGATCGACAGCGGCGAGATCACGGCCGACCCCGACGCCGACCCCGCCGCGGATTCGGAGGCGAACGCCCTCGAGTCGCTCGCGGGCGAGGAAACCCTCGAGGCGGGCGACGTCCTGGATCAGCTCGAGCGCCGCGGTCTCGTCGAGGTCGCCGAGGCGACGAGCCGCGAAGTCACCCTCACGGAGCAGGGTGTCACGGAGCTGATGGCCGGCGTCGAGACCGCCGAGACGGTCGGGCAGGTCACGCCGGAGCTGCTAACGAGCGGCGAGTGGGCAGACGTCGAGTTCGCCGAGTACAACGTCGAGGCCGACGCCGAGACGGTCGAAGGTGGCCGGGTTCACGTCCTCCGAGAGATGTCCGAACGGGTCAAGGACGTCCTCGTCGGGATGGGCTTCGAGGAGATGGACGGCCCCCACGCCGACGCGGACTTCTGGATCAACGACTGCCTGTTCATGCCCCAGGACCACCCCGCCCGCACCCACTGGGATCGGTTCGCCTTAGAGCGGCCGACCCATATCGACGAGCTCCCGGAGGATCTCGTCGAGCGCGTCGAACGAGCCCACCGCGAGGGCGTCGGCGAGGACGGCGAGGGCTACCATTCGCCCTGGGACGAGAACTTCGCGCGAGCGCTCGCGCTGCGCGGGCACACGACGTCGCTGTCGACGCGGTATCTCTCGGGCGAACAGATCGGCGAGATCGAACCGCCCGCCCGATACTTTAGCGTTGAGAAGGCCTACCGCAACGACACGCTGGACGCGACCCACCTGCTCGAGTTCTACCAGATCGAAGGCTGGGTGATGGCCGAGGACCTCTCGGTGCGGGACCTGATGGGAACCTTCGAGGAGTTCTACGCCCAGTTCGGGATCGAGGACATCCAGTTCAAGCCCCACTACAACCCCTACACCGAACCCTCGTTCGAGCTGTTCGGCACCCACCCCACGACGGGCGAACTGATCGAGATCGGCAACTCCGGGATCTTCCGCGAGGAGATGCTCGAACCCCTCGGAGTAGAGTGCGACGTCATGGCCTGGGGGCTCGCCTTAGAGCGCCTCGCCATGCTCACGACCGGCGCGGAGGACATCCGCGACCTCCACGGCACGCTGGCCGACCTCGAGTTCCTGCGGAACGCGGAGGTGACCTACTGATGCCAACCGTCGACATCGACCCCGACGAACTGCGCGAGCTGACCGGCCGTGAGGAGAAGAGCGACGAGGAACTGCAGGACGACCTGTTCGGGCTCGGCCTCGAGTTCGAGGGCTGGACCGAAGACGACGAGTTCGAACTCGAGTTCGCGCCCGATCGCCTCGACCGGCTCTCGGTCGAGGGGGTCGCGCGCTCGATGCGGTACCAGTACGGCGATTCTCGAGGGGTGCACGTCCCTTCGACGAACAGCGCCGATTGGACCATCGAGGTCGACGAGTCGGTCCCCGACGAGCGACCCTACGTCACGGGCGCGGTGATCCGCGATGTCGACCTGGACGAGGAGAGTCTTGACTCGCTCATCCAGCTCCAGGAGAAGCTCCACGCGACGATGGGCCGAAAGCGCGCGAAGGGCGCGATCGGGATCCACGACCTGACGATGCTGAAAGGCAGCGCTGCGACGAAGGGGAACCCCACGATCCAGTACGTCGGCGTCGAACCCGACGAGGACCGGTTCGTCCCGCTCGATTCCGACGCCGAGCTGACGCCCGAGGAGGTGCTCGAGGAACACCAGACCGGGCGGGAGTACGCCGACCTCGTGAGCGAGTACGAGCGCTACCCCGCGATCTACGACGACATCGGGCTGTTCTCGTTCCCGCCGGTGATCAACGGCCGCCGGACGGAGGTCTCGACCGACTCCCGGGATCTGTTCGTCGAGATGACCGGCACCGATCAGTGGACGATCGACAAGATGCTGAACATCGTCTGCTACGCGCTCGCGGCGCGGGGTGCGACCCTCGAGGACGTGACCGTCGAATACCGAGATCACGAGATCGTCCGCCCCGACCTCTCGACGAAGACCAAGACCGTCTCCCACGACCGTATCGAAACCATCCTCGGGATCGACCTCGACCCCGACGAAGTGATCGACCTGGCCGAGCGCTCGGGACTCGACGCCACGAGAGTCGAGGACGAGGCGACGGGCGACGAGAGTACCATCACGCCCCTCGAGGACCGAGACGGACTCGAGGAACGGGACGGCCCGGTGGGTTCGAACGAGTCGAAAGCAGAGGACGTGTCGACGGGCGAGCTCGTCTACGAGGTGACAATCCCACCCTACCGCGTCGACGTGCTCCACCCGCTGGACGTCATCGACGACCTCGGGCGGGCCTACGGCTTCAACGACCTCGAGCCCCGCTACCCCGAGGTCGGCACCGTCGGCGGTCGCCACGAGCGTTCCCGGCTCGAGCGCGCCGTTCGGACGCAGCTCGTCGGACTCGGCTTCGAGGACCTGCTCAACTTCCACATGATAAACGAAGAGCAGAACTACGAGCGCCTCGACGTCTCGCCAGGCGAAGGGGCCTACGGCGCCGGTGAGCCGGCGACGATCAAGGAGCCCTACAGCGAGGACTACACCATCCTTCGCACGTGGACGCTGCCCTCCTTGCTCCAGGTACTCGAGAACAATACCCACCGCGCCTATCCACAGCACCTCTCGGAGGTCGGCTTCGCGGCCGAACTCGACGAAACCGAGAACACCGGGGTCGCCGAGGGACGCCACGTCGGAGCCGTCCTCGCGAGCCACGAGGCCGGCTACGAGGACGCCAAGGCCCGTCTTCAGGCCCTGGCTCGTGACTTCGACGTCGACCTCGAGACGCCCGCGACCGATCACCCGACGTTCATCCCGGGACGCGCAGCGAACGTCGTCGTCGACGGCGAATCCGTCGGCGTCGTCGGCGAGATCCACCCGAAGGTGCTCGTCGAACACGACCTCGAGGTTCCCGTCGCGGCGTTCGAGTTCGACCTCGAGGCGCTGCGGTAACGTCTCGAAACGCTATACACCTGGTCATGGCCCAGTCAACGGTCTCGTGGACTTCCCCGCTGGGAGAACACGTCTCGAGGCTATCCCT